>UQMQ01000030.1 GCA_900542245.1 uncultured Eubacteriales bacterium | reverse complement strand
GCCATGTACGCATAGAAATTTCTCAGAATTCCATGCGGGCTTTTTTTCGTAAAACGACTTTTTGTGGCAGCTCACATTTCTTCATTTTGATAAGAATATTGATAGCCCGTATGATATTGCCACTTATAGAAAAATATTGTATAATAATCATGTTGTCATTCACTCCAATCTGGCAACAGAAAGGAGGTGTGCCAGTTGAAACTATTTTTTTCGTTTTTATGTGCTGTTGCGGCAGAGGTTGTTGGTTACTATCTTTGCAAATGGCTTGACGCACATCGTAAATGACAATAAGCCTGCTGTGTTTTACATAGCGAAAAACCCGAAGTCCACAGCTTCGGGTTTTTCAATTTGTGCCAGTTAAAACTAACTTTTTCTTTCGTATTTCTATTCTATACCGTTTCAGATAAAATGTCAAACCTTTTCGCACAAAAACAGCTTCGTGGAAGCGTTTCACATTTTGTCAAGATTTTCAAAGCCCTTATTCTATGACTCGTCCGACCAGACTGAACGTATTGGCATCGGTAATCTCAACGGTCACGATCTCTCCGACCATCTCCGGTTTTCCCTCGAAGTTGACGAGCTTGAAGGTTTCCGTCCGTCCGCCGTAGGTCTTGGAATTCCGTTTGGACGGTCCGTCGACCAGCACCTTCTCGATGCGTCCGATATAGGCCGCGTTCTTCTCAGCAGAAATGCGATTGATGACGTCTACCAGACGGTTAAACCGTTCGTGCTTGGTCTCCTCCGGTATCTGATCTGTAAACTTCTCAGCCGGTGTTCCCTTGCGAATCGAATACAGGAACGTAAAGGCTGAGTCATAACGCACAGTCTCACAGAGCGACAAGGTCTCCGCAAATTCTGCTTCTGTTTCGCCCGGAAATCCGACGATGATGTCGGTCGAGATCGCCATATCCGGATCGACTACCCGCAGCTTCTCCACCTTTTCCAGATAAGCCTCTCTGGTGTAATGGCGGTTCATTTCCTTGAGCACCTTGCTGGAACCGGCCTGCACCGGCAGGTGGATGTAATGGCACAGCTTTTCGCAGGTGCCGTAGGCAGCGATCAGCTTGTCGGAAATATCCTTCGGATGGCTGGTCATGAAACGGATGCGCGCCAGCCCATCAATGGCATTGATCTGCTGGATCAGATCCGCGAAGTCCGTCTGTGCACCGTCCGCACTGATGCCGCGATAGGAATTGACATTCTGTCCGAGCAACATGATCTCCTTGACACCATCGCTGACAAGCGCTCTGATTTCTTTGATGATATCCTCCGGCTTCCGGCTCCGTTCCCTGCCTCTGGTGTACGGAACGATGCAGTAGGTGCAGAAATTATTGCAGCCGTACATGATGTTGACAAACGCCTTGTGACGGTAAAGTCTTTTTGCCGGCAGACCCTCCACGATCTCGCCGCCGTCCTGCCATACAGCCAGCTGCTTTTGTTTCTCCTGATAGAGCTTATCCAAAAGCTCCGGCAGCTGATGCAGATTATTGGTGCCGAAGATCACATCGACCCATGGATATTTGGACTTGATCGTGTCAACGACATGCTGCTGCTGCATCATACAGCCGCAGACGCAGACAGTAAAGTTCTCCCCCATCTCCATTTTTTTCTTTTTGAGCTGTCCGAGGGTGCCAAAAAACCGTTTATCTGCATTTTCCCGTACGCTACAGGTATTAAAGATGACAATGTTCGCGTCTTTGCGTTCCGGTGCCGACTGGTAGCCCTTAGCCAGCAGCATGCCTGCCAGCGTTTCCGAGTCATGCTCGTTCATCTGACAGCCAAAAGTGGTAATATGGAATGTTTTGTTTTCTATCAATGTTGTTCTCCCAAATCTTATGAACTGAAGATATCAGCCTCGCTTGTCATTTACAAAATGATATTTTCTTTTTTGCGCTCCCTGCCCATCAGAAGGTCGATCGCCTCTGCCGCATTGACGCTGCCCTGGATCATGTGGTAAATGCACTGTGTGATCGGCATTTCCACCTGATATTTTTGCGCCAGTGCGGTCGCCGCCTCCGCAGTTGAAAGACCTTCGACGACCATGCCGACTTCCTTGACCGCATCTGCAACCCGCTTGCCCTGTCCGATCAGAATGCCGCACCTTCTGTTGCGGGAATGCATGCTGGTACAAGTCACGATCAGGTCCCCAATACCAGCCAGCCCCGCAAAGGTCTCCGCGTGCGCACCGAGCGCGAGTCCGAGTCTGGTCATCTCTGTCATGCCGCGCGTCATCATGGCAGCTTTCGTGTTGTCTCCGAGCTGCAAGCCGTCTGAAATGCCGGCTCCCAGCGCGATGATGTTTTTAAGCGCGCCGCCAAGCTCCACACCGATCAGATCATCATTGGTGTAGACGCGGAACCTGTCCGTACTGAAAATATCCTGCACCGTTATCGCCAGATCAGGCGCTGTGCTCGCAGTCACAACTGTCGTCGGCAGCGCTCTCGCCACTTCCTCCGCATGAGAGGGACCGGAAAGCGCCGCATATTTTACGTCCGGCAGGATCTGCTGCGCGACCTCAGAGAGGCGCAGCAGGCTGCCTTTTTCGATGCCCTTTGCTGCATTAACGACCGGGAGCTGCGGGTCCATGCAGGCAGCGACCTGCGTAAACACATCGCGAAAGGTCTGCGCCGGAACTGTCAGCAGCAGCAGGTCCTTGCCCTGCACCGCGTCTTGCAGATCGTCTGTAAATTGCAGCGCCTCCGGCAGTGTGACATCCGGCAGATAGTGCATATTCTGATGCGTCTTTCGCATGTCTGCGACCTGCTCCGGTCTGCGCGCCCACAGGGTCACCGCATGCCCTTTGCCGCTCAAAGTCATAGCCAGCGCCGTACCAAAGCTTCCGGCGCCGATGACGCCGATTTTTTTTGTTTCATCCATTTTTTTCTCCGTTTCCCCGCATGGATTGCATCTATTTTTTATCTTCCTTGCCCTTAAAAATGCCCATCGGCGGTTCTTCTCCCCGCAGCAGTCTGCCGATATTCGTTCTGTGCTTGATCAGAATAATCAGCGCCATCAGCGAGCCTTCGTAGAGAAATTCCGGCTCTAAATAATAGCAGACGAGTGGGAAAGTGATCGCACCGAGCAGCGAGCCGACAGACATCCGTTTGCTTGCCAAAAGTCCGATTGCCACAATAGCCAGCGCCGCAAGTCCCAGCATCCAGTTGATTGAAAGCAGCGCACCGAACGCGGTCGCGACCCCCTTGCCGCCCTTGAAGCGGTAAAAGCATGGCCAGATATGCCCGCAGAAGACAGCCACTGCGCAGATTGCGCCTGTCTCATAGCCCAGGAGCATGCCAAGGCGCACCGCCAGAAATCCTTTGGAGATGTCCACGATCAGGGTGATGAGCGCCGCTTTTTTGCCGAGCACGCGCAGGACATTGGTAGTGCCCGCATTGCCGCTGCCTTCTTTTTTAATGTCGACACCGCTGATTTTCCCCAGAATGATTGCCGGAGAAATGTTTCCGATGAGATATGCTGCCAAAATCATGAGCACATCGTATAAATCCCATTGCATTATTCTACCGACTCTCCCTTTTCTCTGAATACGAATTTGATAGAGGTACCCTCAAAGCCGAAGCCCTCTCTGATTTTGTTTTCCAAATATCTTGCGTAGGAAAAATGCATCAATTCTCTGCGGTTGATCTGGAAGCTGAACAGCGGCGGTTTGACACCGACTTGCGTGACGTAGTAAATCTTTAATCGTCTGCCCTTGTCCGATGGCGGCTGTTTCATCAGAATCGCATCCTGGATCAAGCTGTTGAGCTGACCTGTCGGTACGCGTAATGCGCGTTTTTCGGATACATATTCTGCCATTTCAATGACTTGATTGACCCTCTGCTTCTCCTTGACCGAAATAAAGACAGACGGCGCATAGGACATGAACTGCATATCCGCCTCGATCAGCCGTTTAAAGTCACGCATGGTATTGGTTTCCTTTTGAATGAGATCCCACTTGTTGACAACGACCACGATGCCCTTGCCGGCTTCGTGCGCCACGCCCGCAATCTTCTTGTCCTGATCTGTCAGACCCTCTGCAGCGTCGATCATCATCAAACAGACATCGCAGCGCTCGATCGCCGCGATTGCCCGGATCACGCTGTATCGTTCGATATCCTCATTGACCTTGGACTTACGGCGAATGCCTGCGGTATCGATCAGAATATATTTTTTGCCGTTTTTTTCGAATGGCGTGTCGATGGAATCCCTGGTGGTTCCCGCAATCGGTGAAACGATGACGCGGTTTTCGCCGAGCAGGCAGTTGATCAGTGATGACTTGCCGACATTCGGTTTGCCAATGACCGCAATCCTTGTCACATCCTCATCATCGTCATAGAGATCGTCCGGAAAACTCGCTACGATCTCATCCAACACATCGCCGAAATTCAGCATGTTCGCCGCGGAGATCGGGATCGGTTCTCCCAGTCCCAGCTCATAGAAATCATAAAAATCATCCGGCAGCTTCCACGGCGCATCGATCTTGTTGACCACCAAAATGACCTTCTTACCTGTGCGCATCAGCATGGCAGCCACTTCCCTGTCTGCATGGGTCAAACCGTCCTTGCCATCGACGATGAAGAGAATGACATCCGCCATATCCATCGCGATCTGCGCCTGCTCGCGCATCTGTGACAGGATCACGTCCGCACTGGACGGTTCAATGCCGCCGGTATCGATCAGCGCAAAATGCACGCTGTTCCACTCCGCTTCCGCATAAATCCTGTCGCGCGTTACGCCCGGTGTATCTTCTACGATGGAAATGCGTTTGCCGATGATCTTGTTAAAGAATGTAGACTTGCCGACATTCGGTCTGCCTACGATCGCTACGATCGGTTTACTCATTGAAAATTCCTCCTATAAACTGCTCCGGATCGAACGCCGCAAGGTCATCGATGCCTTCGCCGATGCCGATAAACTTGATCGGCATGTCGAACGCATCCGCAATCGTTACCGCAATACCGCCCTTGGCTGTACCATCCAGCTTAGTCAGTACAATGCCGGTGATATCCGCAACCTGACTGAACTCCTGCGCCTGCGATACCGCGTTCTTGCCGGTCGTCGCATCCAGCACCAGCAAAGTCTCGCGCCGGGCCTCCGGATATTCTCTGGTGATGACCTTATTCATTTTTTCCAGTTCATTCATCAGATTCTTCTTATTCTGCAATCTGCCTGCTGTATCGCAGATCAGTACGTCGATGTTTTTGGCTTTGGCTGACTGGATCGCGTCAAAGATAACAGCGGACGGGTCCGCGCCCTCCTGGTGTCTGATGACATTGACGCCGTTGCGCTCTCCCCAGATCACAAGCTGCTCCGCTGCCGCCGCGCGGAAAGTATCCGCTGCCGCCAGCATAATGGTTTTGCCCTCTTGTTTCAGCTTGTGCGCCAGCTTACCGATGGACGTGGTCTTGCCGCCGCCGTTGATGCCGATCATCAGAATCACCAGTGGTGTTTCCTCGCAGAGCTTCTGCGCCTCTCCTTTATCTACGACCGTCGTCATAATGCGCTGCAGCGCCTTTGTCACTTCTTCGGACTGCGAGAGATGCTCTTTTTTGACAGCATCCCGGAGCTGCTCCATGATCTTCATGGTCGTGTCCATGCCGATATCAGAAGTGATCAGCACTTCCTCCAGCTCGTCCATCATATCTTCATCCACCTGCCCGCGCAGCATGATGGTATCGGTAATTCTTTCGGAAAGTCTGCCGAAGAACGATTTTTTTTCTTTCAATAATGACATCTTATCCCCCTCTTTTGTTTACAAATCAAAATCATCGCCCAGACGAAGCGAGATCACTTTGGAGATCCCCTGCTCCGGCATCGTTACACCGTACAATACATCTGCATGCTCCATCGTTACCTTCTGGTGCGTAACAACAGCGAACTGGATCTCATGGAAATTCTTCAGATAGTTCGCGAAACGGTCGATATTCGCGTCATCGAGCGCCGCCTCGACCTCATCGAGAATGCAGAACGGCG
The DNA here is from genome assembly GCA_900542245.1 of uncultured Eubacteriales bacterium. Taxonomy (GTDB): domain Bacteria; phylum Bacillota; class Clostridia; order Peptostreptococcales; family Anaerovoracaceae; genus CAG-238. The sequence continues at coordinate 13,742 of UQMQ01000030.1, read as the reverse complement.
TCGGTTTGGTCTTGAGTACCGCAAACATCAGTGCGATCGCTGTCATCGTCTTTTCGCCGCCCGACATCAGATTGATATTCTGCAGCTTCTTGCCCGGCGGCTGCGCAACGATCTCAATACCTGCCTCCAGCGGATTATTTTCGTCGTCGAGCCGCAGCTCCGCCTGACCGCCGCCGAACAGTTCCTTGAAGATCTCTTCAAAATGCAGGACGATCTGATCGAAATTCTCTTTAAACTTGATGCGTATGGTCTTGTCCATGTCTGCAATGATCGACTGCAGCTCCTGCATGGCTTCTAAGATATCCGCCCGCTGCTCCGTCAGGAAACTGTAACGCTCGCTGACCTGTTCATATTCCTTGATGGCGCCGACATTGACGTCACCCAGCTCACGCATCCGATTCTTAACTTCGCGGCTCTCTTTTGTCGCGGTACCCATGACGAAATCTTCTTTTTTGAAGGTCAAAGCCTGCGCATAAGAAATTTCAAATTCGTCCCAGAGCTTCTCTTTTAGTGTCTCCAGCTGCGTCTCATTTTTTGCAAGCCGAATCTCCTGCTGATATTTTTGGTCCTGATAGGCATTCAGCTTCTCGCCCATCGCGGCCTGCTCATCGGTTTTCGCATTTAAGGCGGTCGTCAGAGCCGTACGCTCTGTGGTCAGTCGCGCAATGTAATCCTCCAGCTCTGCCTTTTCGCTGCTGCACTTTTGGAATAATTCCTCACTGTTATCATTGCGGAACAGGATCGCATGCTTCTCCTTTTCCATATCGGCAAGCTGCGTCCGGCGTGCCGCGATCTGCCGCTGCAGATCCTCCGCCGCCCCATGTACCCTGCGCAGCAGCTCTTCTCCGGCGCTGAACTGATTCTCCTGATCCTGCTTGGCGATTCTGGCGCCGGTGATTTCCTCGCTGGCAGCATCAGCTTTGGCTTTGAGTGCCTCCGCCTGCTGCATACGCTGTGTAAGCTTTGCCTCCAGCTCTGCATGACCGGTTTCCGCCTGTGCCGCCTCCTGCAGGATCGCGGCGATCATACTGTCCATATTGGTAAAATCGCGCTCGATGGAATCCAGCTCGTTCTCACGTTTGGTTCTTGCCTGCTCGACATCGCGAAAGCTCTGCTGCCTTGCAGAGATTTTTGCCTCCAACGCGGAAAGCTCCAGCTCCTTCTCTCTGCGTTCGTTTTCCATCTGCTGCAGGCTGCGGGAGATTTCCTCCTGCCGGGCTTGTCTTTGCTGATTTTGCTGTACGCCCTTTCGGTAGCTCTGCTGCAGCGCCTCGATCTGCGCTGCCAGCGCATCAATCTCACTCTTTCTGGCAAGCAGATTCGCCGAAGCATTTTTGTATCTGCCGCCGGTGATCGCACCGCCCGCGTTGATGACTTCTCCGTCCAGTGTCACAAAACGAAGACCGCTGCCGGCGATCTTCGACAAGGCGATGGCACTGTCCATATTGTCAACGATGGCAACTCTGCCTAAAAGGTAGGTGAACACGCCCTGATACTGCGGCGCGTACACCGCAAGCTCCGCGCCGATACCCAGATAACCTGCATGCTGCCGGACGCCGGTAGGCACAGAGGCTGCGCTGCCCTTGACGGATTCCATCGGCAGGAAAGTCAGACGACCGGCTTTGTTCGTTTTGAGCATGCGGATCGCCTCTTTTGCGTGCGCGTCTTTGCGGCAGACGATGTTCTGCATCGTGCCGCCGAGCGCGGTCTCCAACGCAGTCTCATAACCGGCCGGCGCCTTCATCAGGTCGCCGACAACGCCTTCGATGCCTGCCGGCGCTGCCTTCATGATATAGCGTACGGCGCCGTTATAGCCTTCATAATTGTGCTCCATCTCCTCGATGGTCTTTTTGCGTGCCGTAAGCTGGCTGACACGAATCCGCATATCATCCAGCTGTTTGGAGGTTTCAGAAATTTCCTGCAGCAGTGCGGCACGTTCCTGTCTGCACGTTTGCATATCAGCGCTAATCTCCTGCAGCCGCGCAGCGGCAGCTTCCTGATCTGTCAGGTCTTTTTGACGGTCTGCCTGATAAGCACGCGTGTTCTGCTCTAATTCTTCACCCTCTGTCAAAAGCTGCGCCTTGCGCTTTTGCAGGGAACTGCGGTAGCTCTCCATGCTGCCCGCTTCGCTTTTTTTGGAAGCAGCGCGGCTGTGCAGCGCAAACATCTCGTTTCGTTCCTCTTCGATCTGCTCGGAACATGCCAGCACCTGCGCCGTAATTTCGTTATATGCCTGAATCTTTTCCTGCAGCAGGTCCTCTGCCTGCGCAAGCTGCGCACGGATCTGCTCCTGCTTTTGTGCAAGCTCTGCCTCTCCGGCATGCTCGGTCTCAAGTCTGTTTTCAAAATCAGTGATCTCGTCGGTAATGCGCGCCGCATCACGCTCCATCGCGTGCAGACGCTCACGATCCAGCTGGGTTTTGTTGGTCAGCTGATTCAGTTCTTCGATCTTGGCGATCAGCGCATTGTGTGATTCATTTCCGAGCTGCTCCAGCCGTTCATTTTTTTGACGCTCTGTGCTGATCTCAGTCTCCAGCGTCTGCCTGCGCGCGCCTAGATCGTTGATGGCAGTGACCATCTCCTGCACATCGCCGCGTAAGGTTTCGTTGGCAGTTTCGAGCCGTTCGACATTCTTTAAGGTCAGATTGATCTCCAGCTCCTGATAGCGTTCGCGCAGCGTCAGATACTCCTTGGCCTTGGCGCTGTCCTCACGCAGCCCGTCGATACGCCCTTCGATCTCGCTGACGATATCGTTGACTCGTTCCAGATTTGCGTTGGTGCTCTCCAGCTTCCGCTCCGCCTCGTTTTTTTTGCTCTTATACATGACAACGCCGGCAGCCTCTTCAAAGATCTCTCTTCGGCTCTCCGGCTTATTGCTGACAATCTCCGCGATCTTGCCCTGCCCGATGATGGAATATCCGTCGACACCGATACCGGTATCCATGATCAGTTCTTTAATATCGCGCAGTCTGCACTGATTGTTATTGATCAGATATTCACTTTCCCCGGAGCGGTACATGCGTCTGGTGATCGCGACCTCGTTATAATCGATATCGAGAATACCGGCAGCATTGTCGATGACCAGCGTCACCTCTGCCATGCCGCGCGACTTACGGCTTGCCGTACCCGCGAAGATGACCTCCTCCATCTTGCCGCCGCGCAGCATTTTGGGACTCTGCTCTCCGAGTACCCAGCGGATCGCATCACTGATATTGCTCTTGCCGCTGCCGTTCGGACCGACGATACAAGTCACGCCCTCGTGGAAATCGATCACGACCGGTTCCGCAAACGACTTGAATCCATGCATTTCTATACGCTTAAAATACATATGCCTCTATTCTCTCCTCTCGAGCATCTCCAGCGCCTGTTTTGCCGCGTTCTGCTCTGCCTCTTTCTTGCTTTTTCCGCTGCCCTTTCCCATCACCTTGCCGTTACAGGAAAGATGCACATAGAAGGTCTTGTCGTGCGCCGGACCCTCTTCCTTGTCGATCTCGTAAGCAATCGTCACCGGTCTGCCCCGGCCCTGCAGGATCTCCTGCACCTCCGACTTATAATCCGAGAAAAGCTTCCCGGCGATGGCCTGATCGATCATCTTAGAAAACGATCGCTTCACGAACTGCTGCATCGCTTCGTAGCCGCCGTCCAGATACATCGCGCCGATGACCGCCTCCATGCTGTCTGCCAGGATCGAATCCTTGTGTCTGCCGCCCCCGGTATCCTCACCGTGCCCAAGCTTCAGATAGCTGCCCAGGTCGTAGCCGCGCGCGATCTTTGCCAGCGTGCTTTCGCAGACGATCAAAGCCCGCGTCTTAGTCAGCTTGCCTTCCGTCACATGCTGCATGCGCGCGAACAGCTCCACGCTGATGACAGCATCGAAAAAAGCGTCTCCGAGGAATTCCAGTCTCTCGTTATCCTGATGCTTGGTATTTTTTTCTCTGTTAAATGAGCTGTGCGTCAGCGCAGTCTCCAAATAATCTCTGTTTTGGAATTGGTATCCAATCTTCTGCTCAAATTCCCTAATCTTCACTGAATGTGCTCTCCTCGATCTCCAAAACGGAAAGCTCAATGGTCTGCACCACGTTCTCCGTCACATACGGGATTCCCTTCAGAATTGTATTCTTGACGGCGTTGGCGCTGGAGGAGCCGTGCATTTTAACGACCGGTCCCTTAATGCCCAGAATCGGTGCACCGCCGTATTCCGAATAGTCAAACTCCTTTTTGAGTCCGCTGAGCTTATCGATCAGAAGTGCTGCCCCCATCTTGGCCTTGATGCCCTCTGTGAATTTTCTCTTGATGACCTGCAGGATATTCCATGCCAGTCCCTCCGTCAACTTGAGAATAACATTGCCCGTAAAGCCATCGGTCACGATGACATCGCAGGCGCCCTTCGGCACCTCGCGCGCCTCGACATTGCCGACAAAGTTCAGATCGCTCTCTGTGAGCATCTCGTAGGTCACCTTGGTCAGGGCTGAACCTTTCTTAGACTCTTCGCCGACATTGACCAGTCCAATGCGCGGGCACCTCCTGCCGATGACCTTTTCCATATAGATGCTGCCCATCACAGCAAATTCCAACAGGTTCGCCGGCTTGCACTCCGTATTGGCTCCGGCATCGACGAGAAGCGACGCCTGACCGCCGACGATTGGATAGATGGAGGCCAGCGCCGGTCTGTCCACGCCGCGGATCCTGCCGAGAATGAACAGCCCGCCGCAGAGCAGCGCACCGGTGCTGCCTGCGGAGATAAAGATATCTCCCTCTCCTTCCTTGACCATATTGATGCCGCGCACGATAGACGAATCCTTTTTCGTGCGCACCGCCCGCACCGGCGCATCATCGTTGGTGATGACGTCTCTGGCGTCCACCACCGACAGCCGCTGATGATCATATTTATGTTTTTTTAATTCTGCCTCGATCAGCTCCTGCTGACCGACAATGACGATTTCGTGCTCCATCTCTTTCATGGCAAGGATCGCACCTTCCACAACACTTGCCGGCGCGTGATCGCCGCCCATACCATCCAGTATCATTCTCATCTTCTTGTCCTCCTCGACTCCCAAAGGGTTGCAAATGATCTATGCTGCTTCATCCTTTTACAAGGATACTTACGTATACTCATACATATTAAACTATATCACAAATCAGTGAAAAAGCCAAGAAAATCACATGGATTTTATGCAAAAAAAGGACCTCTGATACTTGTATTGAGGTCCTCTCTCTTTACGTATGTAGGAAATACCGCTGTGCGATATTTCCGGAATTACGACAAAAGCACCTTGCAGCGCGGCGCTTACGGATGCGCGCCATATGCACATAGAAATCGCAGGTTTCGTTAAGTGCGCTTTTGTCCTTTTAAGCGGTCACATGCCCTGCGATGCCGCTCATGCAATCTCATCGCCTTCTGCGCTCTCCTCCCGAAGGTTCTTATGCGCAGTCGCCATCATCAGCTTGATGCGGTTGAGCTGGTTGACATTGCTGGCGCCCGGATCGTAATCGATGGCTACGATATTTGCCTTCGGATAGCGTTCGCGGATTGCCTTCATCATGCCTTTGCCGGTCACATGATTCGGCAGGCAGGCAAACGGCTGCAGACAGGCGATATTGGTCGCGCCATCCTTGATCAGCTCGATCATTTCGCCGGTCAGGAGCCAGCCCTCTCCACACTGGTTGCCGATCGAAGCGATCTCTGACGCTTCCTCCGCAGTCTTTTGGATATAGGACGGTTCCTCAAAACGTCTGCTTTGGCGCAGGGCCTTGCGCAGGGGTCTGCGGAACTGTTCCACCAGAGCGATCGCTGCCTGATTCAGCTTGTATTGCTGATAGGTGCCGGACAGGTTCTCATAATTGAACTTCTTGCTGTACATCCCGTAGAGGAAGAAGTCTATCAAATCCAGCACGACCGCCTCGCCGCCTTCTTTTTCGATGATATCGACGATATTGTTGTTCGCATCCGGATGGTATTTGACGAGGATCTCGCCGACCACGCCGACGCGCGGCTTTTTGATCCTGCGCAGCGGCATGGCATCGTAATCCCTGACAATCTCCTGCACCAGCCGCTTGTAGGTACTGAACCTGCCGTCGCGGCAGTTTTCGAAAATCTCGGCCTCGTATTTTTTCATGATGCCTTCCGCCGCGCCCGGAACCTCCTCATACGGTCTGGTCGCATACAGCAGTCTTTGGAAGAGATCTCCGTACATGACCGCGAGCAGCAGGCGTTTGCCCATCGCCGGGGTGATCTTGAATCCCGGGTTGCTCTCCAAACCCGCCATATTGAAGGATACGACCGGCACCTGCTCCATATGCAGATCCTTGAGCGCCTTACGCAGCAGCGCAATGTAGTTGCTGGCTCTGCAGCCGCCGCCGGTCTGTGACATCACAAGTGCGGTCTTGTTCAGATCATATTCCCCGGATTTAAGCGTGCTGATCATCTTGCCGAGTGTGACCAAGGTCGGATAGCAGGCATCGTTGTTGACGTATTTGAGTCCCTCATCAATCGCATGCTTGTCGACGGTCGGAATGACCACCGCGTTGTAGCCGCATGCCTTGAGCGCAACCTCTAGGTACTGGAAATGAATCGGTGACATCTGCGGGATCAGCAGCGTATAGTCCTTACGCATTTCCTTGGTGAAATAGGCCCTCGTATACGGTTTAAGATTATGTACCGCTTTGATGCCGTTCTTGTCACGCTCCTCCATCGCGGCAGCCAGCGAGCGGATACGGATACGCACCGCACCGAGGTTGTTACCCTCATCGATCTTGAGCAGCGTATAAAGCTTGTTGGAACGCTCTAAAATTTCCTCCACCTGATCTGTCGTCACCGCGTCTACACCGCAGCCGAAGGAATTGAGCTGCACCAGCTCCACGCCGTCACGCTGGCAGACATAGTCCGCCGCCCGGTAGAGTCTGGAATGATAGGACCACTGGTCGAGTACGCGAATCGGCCGCGGAAGCTTGCCCATGTGGCAGACAGCGTCCTCTGACAAAACCACCATATCGTAGGAAGTGATCATCTTATCAATGCCATGGTTGATCTCGGTATCTAGGTGGTACGGTCTGCCGGAAAGCACGATGGCTTTTTTGTGATGCTCTCTGGCGTACGCAATGGCGCGTTCTCCCTCCGCCTCCACATCGCGCTTAAATGCCTGCTGCTCTGCGCGCGCCGCGAGGACAGCCTCCTTAATCTCACGTTTTTCGATACCTTTGTGTTTGAGTATCTCATACAGACGCGGGATCAAGCGCTCGTCCTTGTCATACGGCACGAACGGATGCGTGAATTCTACCCCGTATTCGGTGAAGATCTCGTTCATGTTATTGGCGATGACCTCCGGATAGGTGGCGACAATCGGGCAGTTATAGTGGTTCTGTGCGTCCTTGGTCTCCAACTGCTCATAATTGATACAAGGATAAAAGATCCACTTTTCGCCCATCTCCACCAGAGTCTTGATATGCCCATGCACCAGCTTAGCCGGATAGCAGGCCGTATCGGAGGAAATCGTATCCATGCCCTTCTCGTAAAGCTCCTTCGTCGACATCGGTGAAAGGACTACGCGGTAGCCCAGCTTCGTAAAGAACGTAAACCAGAACGGATAATCCTCATACAGATTCAATACCCGCGGCAAAGCCACATGCCCACGCGGCGCCGCAGACTCTGCAAGCGGCTGATAGCCAAACAATCGCTTTAATTTATAGGCATACAGATTCGGTAAATCCTTGGTTTTGTTTTCTTTTCCCGCGCCGCGTTCACAGCGGTTTCCGGTTACAAAGCGTTCTCCGTCGTTAAAGCGCGTGATGGTCAGCATGCACTGATTCTCACAGCCGCGGCATCTGGCGTTTGAATTGCCCGCATGGAACACCCGCACACGTTCAAGCGGCAGGATATCGGAAACATGTCCGTCGCTCCAATTTGCTTTGGAATGCAGGGCGCAGCCGTAAGCGCCCATCAGTCCGGCGATGTCCGGTCGTACGACCTCCTTGCCGAGCACCCTTTCGATGGCGCGCAGGACTGACTCGTTGAGGAAGGTGCCGCCCTGCACGACGATTTTATCTCCGGCTTCATCCGGATTGCGCAGCTTGATGACCTTGTACAGAGCATTCTTGATGACCGAATAAGACAGCCCCGCGGCAATGTCGCCGATGCTCGCGCCTTCCTTCTGTGCCTGTTTCACCATGGAATTCATAAATACCGTACAGCGCGTGCCCAGATCCACCGGGTGCTGCGCCAAAAGCCCGACGCGGGCGAATTCCTCGACCGGCATATTGACAGACTTCGCGTAGGTCTCGATGAAGGAACCACAGCCTGAAGAGCACGCCTCATTAAGCATGATATGATAGATCGCGCCGTCCTTGATGCGCATGCACTTCATGTCCTGTCCGCCGATGTCGAGGATAAAGTCCACGCCCGGCAGGAATTCCTCCGCCGCCTTGTAATGCGCCATCGTCTCGATAATCCCATAGTCCGCGTTAAAGCCGGCCTTAATCAGCCCTTCTCCGTATCCGGTTACGGTTGTATTGGCGATATAGCACGCAGCCGGCAATTGCTCGTAGAGCTCCGTCAGCAGCTGCTTGGTCGCCTCCAACGGGTTTCCCTCGTTGTTGCGGTAAAACGAATAGACGAGCTTTTCGTTTTGGTCAATCAGCGCGGCTTTGGTCGTGGTCGAGCCGGCATCGATGCCTAAAAAAAGTGGTCCTGTGCAGCTTTGCAGATCGCGTCTTGCAATTTTTGCCCTCGCGTGGCGTTCGCAAAATTCCCGATATTCCGCTTCATCAGCAAACAGCGGTTCTACGCGTTTCGTTACGGAATCCGCGAGCGGATCCACTGTTTCAACCTTTGCAATCAGCTCGCTGAGTCCGACCATATGCTGCCCCTCTGCCATAAAGGCTGCCCCCATGGCAACGAAATATTTTGAATTGTCCGGGAAGATCACGTCCTCCGGCGCCAGCTGCAAGGTTTCAATGAAGCGTTTGCGCAGCTCTGACAGATAGGTCAACGGTCCGCCCAAAAAGGCGACCTTGCCCGTGATCCTGCGACCGCAGGCGAGTCCGCTGATCGTCTGATTGACGACCGCCTGAAAGATGGACGCCGCCAGATTCTCAATCGGCGCACCCTCATTGATGAGCGGCTGGATATCGGTCTTGGCGAACACACCGCAACGTGCCGCGATCGGATAAATAACCGCATAGTCCTTTGCGGCTTCATTGAGACCGTCCCCGTCCGTATTCAAAAGGATTGCCATCTGGTCGATAAACGCGCCGGTACCGCCTGCACAGGTGCCGTTCATGCGCTGCTCTACCGAAGCGCCGAAATATGTAATCTTCGCGTCCTCTCCGCCAAGCTCGATCACCACATCGGTCTCAGGGATCAGCTTCTGTACCGCAAGAGAACAGGTAATCACCTCCTGCTCAAATTTCGCGCCGATTTTATCGGCGAGCGCCAAGCCGCCGGAGCCTGTGATGACAACCTGTACATCCATCTCCCCCATCTCCTGCTGCATTTGTATGAGCAGATCCCTAACCTTGTCAAAAACACTTGACATATGACGCTCATATTTTTGATACAGGATTTCATCCTGCGCATTAAGCAATACCAGTTTTACTGTTGTTGAGCCAACGTCAATTCCAAGTTTCATATTTCCCCTCATCTTATCTATAAACTAATTTGATAATACAAATCTTTCGAGCGGTATTCCCATACTGCTTCCAATCCTAGTTTACCACCAAAAGCCGTTAAAGTAGCGTTAAGGTTATGTTTCTCTTCTCGCATCCTGTTTTTCGTTTGCCTTTTTCCGCGCTTTCCCTTATACTGGACTTATGAAAAGTACGATCAAAAAAAGAACCTGGCAGGCGATTTACAGATTGCTGGACAGCGTCTGCCCGATTGACGGAGACTGCGGCAGATTATGCGGCGCGGCCTGCTGCACCGCAGATGATACAGACGGAGAAGAACTCGGCATCTATCTTTACCCCGGTGAAGAAAAACTCCACAGCAGAAAGGACGACTGGCTGACATGGACTGTGGAAAACGCGGAGGATTATGAATTTCCGGACTCCTGGCGCGGCAATGTTTATTTCGTGAAATGCAAAACTCCGCCTCATTGTCCGCGAAAGGAGCGTCCGCTGCAATGCCGGACCTACCCACTTTCGCCGTATCTCGATGAGGACGGAGTCTTAAAGCTGATTTATCATTTTGAGGACCTGCCTTATGCCTGCCCGCTGATTGAAGAGGAAATCCCTCTTAACGATGATTTTGTCAAGGCGACCTATACGGTCTGGGCGCACCTCGTGCGTGATCCGCTGATCTATGATCTGATCGAAGCGGAAAGCCGATTACTGGACGCCGAGCTTTGAAATTTCGTTTTTGTAAAGACGCTGCAGCATCAAGGCGCTATAAGCAAGTCCGAGAAGTTCTGCAAGCGGGAAGGATGCCCAGGATAAGGTCACCCCACCGATGCGGATCAGAATAAAAGCCAGCGGCAAAATACCGATGAGTTGGCGAATGACCGAGCAGAGCAGGCTGTATACACCATGCCCTGTACCCTGGAATAAGGTTCCGGTGATGATGCCAAAGGCTGCCGGCAGGAAGCAAAGGCTGATGATGCGCAGCGCCGGAACCCCGATGGCAAGCATATCCGCAGATGCGTCGAACATCAGGAGCAGCTGCTTCGGCAGGGCTTGGAACAGCAGTAAGCCGAGCGCCATGACCAGCAGCGCGATCTTCAGTGCTTCCTTGTAGGTCTGCATCAGGCGGTCTTTTTTCGCGGCGCCGTAGTTATAGCCCATGATCGGCATCGCGCCTTGGTTCAGCCCGAATACCGGCATGAATACAAAGGACTGAATTTTGAAATATACGCCCAGCACTGCGACCGCAGTTGTCGAATAGGCCACCAAAATCATGTTGTAGAAGATGATCATCACAGATCCAATGGACTGCATCACGATAGATGGCAAGCCTACTTTGTAAATATCTGCCACAATCTCCCAGTCGAACTTGAAGCCCTTGACTTGAATATTGACCAGATGCTCACCCTTGAATATGATAAACGCACCCACCAGCATACCGAAAAGCTGTCCGGTAATGGTCGCGATCGCAGCACCTGCCACCTCCAGTCGCGGTGCGCCAAGCAAGCCGAAAATGAGAATCGGATCTAAAATGATGTTGATCACCGCTCCGGTCAGGCTACAGATCATCGGGGCGATCATATTTCCTGTGGATTGCAGGATTTTTTCAAAGACGACCTGCATATTCAAAAAGAACGAACCGATGCAGACAATCTGCATATAGATCACTGCCTGCTGATAGATATATCCGCCCTTTTCTGCATAGCCGGAAACAAAAATATCGGTAAAACAAACACCGATCAGTAAAAATACCAGATAATTAAAGACGCCGATGCGCAGACCCGTACTCGCCGCCTGATCTGCCTCCTCCTGCCGGTGCGCCCCCAGACGCCTTGCGATCAGCGAGTTGATGCCTACGCCGCTTCCTACCGAAAGTGCGATGATCAGCATTTGAATCGGACTTACGATGGATACTGCCGTCAGTGCGTCCTCACTCAGCTTGGCGACAAAGATGCTGTCCACAATATTATACAGTGCGCTGATGGTCATGGACAGGATTGCCGGCCATGCCATACCGAGCAGCAGCGGTCTGATCGGAAGAACGCCCATTTTATTTTCCTGTATAGGTTCCTGCTGCATTGTCATATCTGTTTCTTTGATTTCTTTCATGCTATTCCCCCTCTGTTTTAATTTGTGTTTATTTCATATCTCCTGCCGTAAGCAGAGAATTGTTCGCTCACATGAAATTATATTATACAATAATGTGTTTACAAATTCAAGATTTATGGTATGATATTTGATGTGAAGATTTCGTGAGCTTTTGCCGCGAGATTCGACGCGAAAATCAGACAGAAAACAGAAAGAGGTCTCTATGACTACCAGATCAGAAGAAATACAAAAAAGACGCATCTTCGGCATCATTTCCCACCCGGATGCCGGTAAAACCACTTTAACAGAAAAACTCCTGCTGCACGGCGGCGCGATTCGCGAGGCCGGAACCGTCAAGGCGCGCAGAAACAGCAAATTCGCGACCTCTGACTGGATGGAGATCGAAAAGCAGAGAGGCATCTCCGTCACCTCCTCCGTCATGCAGTTTGCATACGCAGGCAAGGTCATCTCCATCATGGATACGCCGGGTCACAACGACTTCGGCGAAGATACTTATCGGATTTTGACTTCGGTAGACAGCGCGGTCATGGTCATCGACGGCGCCAAGGGTATCGAAGCGCAGACAAAAAAACTGTTCAAGGTCTGCTCCATGCGCGGCATCCCGATCTTTACCTTTATCAACAAGCTCGACCGCGAGACCAAGGAGCCGTTTGATCTCGTACAGGAATTAGAAGACGTACTGGGTCTGCCGTCTGTCCCGGTCTCCTGGCCGATCGGAAACGGCATGAACTTCGAGGGCATCTATGACCTGCTCAAGAACGAAGTCCACCTTTATAAATCCGGCAAGCAGACCAAAACCTTGACGCTCGGACCGGACGGCGTATTCGGACCGGAACTCGAAAACGAGATCGCCGGCTATAACCTCTCCGCCCTGCGTGATGAAATTGAATTGATACAGGGCGCAGGCAATGCATTCGACATGGAACTGGTGTCCAAGGGCAAGCTTTCCCCGGTCTTTTTCGGCTCCGCGCTCGCCGACTTCGGCACAATCCCGTTCCTTGAACACTTTTTGGATATGTCACCGGCTCCCGGCCCGCGCAAGACCACGACCGGAGAAGTACAGCCGACCGACGACTTTTTCAGCGGCTTTATCTTCAAGATCCAGGCGAACATGAACCCGGCGCACCGCGACAGACTGGCGTTTCTCCGCATCTGCTCCGGCACCTTTACCCGCGGCATGAGCGTGCGGCTGTCCCGAACCGGCAAGGAAATGAAACTGGCGCAGTCCACCATGCTGATGGCCAACGAACGAGAAAACGTAGAAACTGCGATCGCGGGCGATATCATCGGGATCTATGATACCGGAAACTATCAGATCGGCGATACGCTGACCACGACCAAAGAACCGCTGTTTTTCGAACCGCTGCCGACCTTCCCGCCGGAGCTTTTCGCTCTGGTCACGCCGAAGGACACCATGAAGGCCAAACAGTTCCAAAAAGGCGTCGCGCAGCTCGCGCAGGAGGGCGCGATCCAGGTCTACCGCAATCAGTACAACGAGGTTGTCATCGGTGCGGTCGGTCAGCTGCAGTTTGAGGTGTTTGAATACCGGCTCAAGAACGAATACAACGCGCAGGTGCGCATGGATCGATTGGACTTCTCGACCGCCAGATGGGTGCAGATCGATGCTGATCCAAGCTCTCGCGACTACGCTGCCGCGCTGGAAAAGATCAAGGACGTGCTCGATTCCAGAACCATGCTGGTCTTTGACCACTTCGAGCGTCCGATCATCCTCTTCGCAAACCAGTTCACCCTGCAGTACTTCTGTGAAAAACACAAGGATATCAAACTGGTCGAAGCACTGGACGTGCAGAATCAATATTAACACAAACAACGGGTGCAAGCCTATCAATATGATGATGGTTTGCACCCATTTTCTCATTATGTAGAAAATATCGACAAAAGCACCTTGCGAAGCGGCGCTCATGGGTGAGCGCCATGTGCACATAGAAATCTGTATTTCGTTATGTACACTTTTGTCCTTTACCTGCTTTTTCGTGCAAAATCGTCGTTTCCCAACCTGC
>UQMQ01000029.1 GCA_900542245.1 uncultured Eubacteriales bacterium | reverse complement strand
ATGCCAGCCGAAAAGTGCCGCCGAGCAAGCCTCCTGCCGTTGTAACAGGAGCCTCCTTTTTGTCCGCTTACCTTTTCGCAATGATGTACACTTCTGCCCTAGAGAATTTGTTTACATCCAAGCGATAACTCGTCTCCTGACTTGTCCTGTCTCTGCAGGCATTACAGTTGCTTGCCAGTAGGGGGAATCTCACCCCACTTCCGTTAGTTACCCTTGTTGCTGCTTATCGCCGGTTCGACAATTTGTTCATAAAAGTATACTTTTACGAACAAACTGTGAATGACGAATCTTTTCTTTTTTTCTTTGCTAAAACATATTTTATCACGCGGGCTACATAAAAGCAACACATATTTTCTATTTTTTTCACAAAGCAAACGGTCAATGCAGGGGAAAATCCCTGCAGCGCTTCCAATGGCACCGATGTCGAGGTTGTTCGTAAAAGCGTAGTTTTATGGTTTTTTTATGCACAGAACGCTTTCAGCTTCTTATAAAACGTTGTTCTGCTGATGCCGCTCATATCGAGTGCCGCGCTGCGCGGTATTTTGTTTTGTCTGTACAGTTTATCCATTGGTCTCCCCTCCTGCATCGTTTTTGCACGCAAAAAGCCCGGGCATTTTTGCCTCGAGCTTTGTCTGGTGTTTATGTCTTTTCATTTTTTGTTAGGTAAATCAGATAGACAGGTTCTCTTTTTTTCAACTTATCCCTGTGATTCTGCCTTTTTCACCATGCATCTTTTCTTAAAGAAGCAGATGGCATATTTGAGAATTGGTTGATAGCAGTCTTCTGCAAGCGGGGCTGCGTAGTTCTGTTCTTCCATCTGTGTGAGCGCTTCCTCGCACTTTTTTTCCATACCCTGCATCGTGTCTGAAATTTTCAGTTCCATAATCATCGCTCTTCCCCTGAATTTTGCTTCCGTCATCACAATGTCAGGTCTGCCGTTTCCGCTCTCACGGTTGGATTTCACGCTGTAGTCGCCGATATTCACAAGAAGCCCTGCCATAAAGCCATGATAGAAATTCTCGGCATAATCGTAATAGCTGATGGTCTGAAAGAGCTGCTCGTTAATGAAGTTCTCTGCAGCTTCGCAGTCTCCGGTTTCGAGCGCATGCAGAAGCGGGCTGCGGTCGGTTTGTTTTATCCTTTGTTCAAACCAGTAGGAAATGGAGTTTTCATATATCGTTGCAATTTCGATGTTTGGAATCTTCATTTCCAGTTTTAGATTATTGCCGTCCTTCTGTTCCCCGACCTTTTTCAGATAACCCGTAAAGAACAGGAAGTTCCAAAGGTTATCCTGCGACTGATGAATATCGCCGTAGGTGATGTCCTCATGCACCTGCTTTTCTATCGTGCCGCCGTTAATCAAAGTTTCCAGGTCACGTTTCGCATCCGCATCGGCTTCTCCCACCATTTCGCGAACGATGCTGTTAGAGGAAGAATTCGACCAGTATGGTAATGTGAACTGTGTGATCTTATGGCTGCGGTCATATGCATAATTGATAATGCTCCATGGATTATAGATTTCGATGTCATTGAACAGGTATCCGTCGTACCAGCGCTTCACCTCCGGCAGCTCTGCCGCAAGGTCATAGTAAGTAAGCATTGCTTCTACTTCACTTTCGGTAAATCCGAAGCTGTCACCGTATTCGGTATGCAGAACACTATCGCTCTTTAAATTATTCAGCCCTGTAAAAATGCTCTCCTTACTGATTCTAAGGCATCCTGTAATCACACTTTTTTCAAGGTACGGATTGGTCTTGAGCGCCGATTCAAAGAGCGAGCGGATGAATGGAATCATCTGATCGTAAAAGCCCTCCAAATATGCGTTTTCCAGCGGTACATCGTACTCGTCGATCAGGATCATGGTATTTTTGCCATGATACTGCCACAGGCATTCCGATAAAAACTTCAGCGCGTCGTTGTATGCGCTGTAGTCCGCCTGCCCCGTCATAATCTTTTGAAACATGATTTTCTGGTCGTCTGCAAGGCTGTTTCCCTCAAGGAGATATTGATGTCTGCGAAATTCCTCTGCAAGTGCCTTGCAGATCTTCTTATATGCTTCTTCAAAATTTGGCTGCTTCGCCGACTTTAAGCTCAAAAAAATCACAGGATACTGCTGCTGATGCTGCAGGACTTCTTCTCCGCATGCAGCAACTTTCAGTCCATCGAAGAGATCGCCGTTGTCAATTCGTTCCCCGCTGCGGGTTCTCTCGTCCTCAAAGAAACGGCGAAGCATAAACTGATTCAGCGTCTTGCCGAAACGCCGCGGACGCATGAACAAGGTTACCTTTGCATTTTCTTCAATCAGTTTTTTTATCATCAGGGTTTTATCGACAAAATACCCGTCTTTCACAATGATCTCTTTAAAATCCTCCACGCCTATCGCAATTTGCTTTTTTATGGTACCCCTCATTTCTTCGCACTCCTTTCAAGAAGTCTGTGTTTTCGTCTATCCCACACTTGTTATTTCTAGTATACTTGATTTTGGGCAAAGAAACAACAAGAAATGCACTGCATGAACCCAAGCCGCTTCCATCGATAGCGTTTCATATCGCAGGAAAATCTATTTTTAAGCGGTATCAGCCTGCTGTAGCGTAATCCATAATCGCTTTATCACCTATCGCATACAACCTGCCCTTGTCGAAGCCCGCCTGCTTCTGTCCGGATGATCTTCATCATAAATCCCTTCGTGGCGCAACACAAAAGCGGCTCTTACGAGCCGCTCTAGTGTTTTTTATCATTCTCGAGCACAGAAACGCAGGATTTTTCGTTCACCGCTAGGAAACCAGATTTCGAAGCGCGGAGCGTACATAGAAGTACGTGAGCACTGAGAAAATCGCAGTTGACAACGCGGTGGGCGAAAAAGACAAGTTTCTATTCTTCTTCCATAGCCTTCATATTAGGGTCCTTATGCAGCTCACAGCCTGTCGCAGCCTGCAGCTCATCCCAAGTGTAGTCAGGGTGCAGCTCGGTTACCCAGATGCCGTCTTCTCTGACTTCCATCACAGCCATTTCGGTGATGATCTTGGTGACGCATCTTTCTGCGGTCAGCGGGAGGGTGCATTTCTTTAAGATCTTATGGTTACCCTTTTGGGTGTGCAGCATGGTAATGATAACCTCCGGGCAGCCTGCGCAGAGGTCCATGGCGCCGCCCATACCGGCAACCTTCTTGCCCGGTACGATCCAGTTGGCAAGGTCACCGTTTTCGGCAACTTCCATTGCGCCAAGAACGGTCGCTTTGACGTGTCCGCCTCTGACGAGACCGAAAGATTCCGCGGTATCAAAATACTTTACTCTTGGAACAGCGGTTACATAAGTGCCGCCGGAGTTGATGATGTCAACGTCGAGGTTGGAAGCATCCGCAACTGCGTCGATACCTGCGAATCCGTTTTCGGAGTGGAACGTAACGGTAATATCCTCCGGAATATAGTCTGCGACCATGGTTGGCAGACCGATACCTAAGTTGGCGAATTCGCCGTCTTTAAATTCTTTCGCGCATCTTTTCGCGATTCTAACTTTTAAATCTGCCATTTCTTTTCTCCTTCCACGATTGATTCTACCAGTACGCCGGCTACTGCGAAGTAATCCGGATCGATTTCACCGATTTCAACCAGCTTTTCAGGAGCGATAATGGTGTGATCGGAAGCACCTGCCATCACGTAGTTGAAGTTCTTGGTTGCCTTGGAGCAGTAGTAGTTACCGAACTTGTCGGCAACGGAAGCTCTGATCAGAGAATAGTCAGCGAACAGCGGCAGTTCGAATAAATACTTCTTGCCGTTGATCTCTACGACCTTCTTTTCTCTGCCAAGCTCATCGAGCTCTGTTTCCATCGGCGTACCAACACCAGTCGGCGTCAAAACGCCGCCGAGACCGTAAGCTGCGGCTCTGATCTTTTCCGCTAACGTTCCCTGCGGAACCAGCGTGTACTTGAGCGTACCTTCTGCGAACTGTTCGTTCAGCTTCGGGTTTACACCAAGATGCGATGCGATAATGTGGTCTACCATGTGGTGTTCCAGCAATTTACCGATACCTCTTGCTGTCTTTGCTGCAAACTCGCCTGCAGGCTGGCCTGCATCCAGACCACCGTCGTTGCCGATGACCGTCAGATGCTTGACACCTTTTTCAACAAGTGCGTCCATTAAGATCTCAGGGGATCCTGTTGCAAGGAAACCGCCGACCATGATGGTCATACCGTCCTGGATGCCGGCAACTGCTTCCTGTGCAGTTTTCATTTTGTTAATCATGTTTTCACCTTCCTGTTAAGTATTACATATACATCACTTAATACTTTACCGCGTTTGCAGCTTTCTGTCAAGTTGTATACCTTTTTCAAACTTCCTAACTTCTTTGCCCGACAAGTAAGTGCCGGGCAAAGGTCAGTCTGTTTTATTTATGAGATTATCTGTCCGCGATGTTCGGCTTGTTCTGCCAGCCGCGTTTTTCGACTTCCTGCATGATGTAGGACATGACGTGTTCCGCGTACTTGCCAGGACCGAAGCCTGCGTCATAACCCAGCTCCTGCGCGAGCTCGTGAGAGATTCTCGGACCGCCGCAGGTCAGGATGATCTTGTCACGCAGACCCTCTGCTTCCATCAGTTCTTCCATCTTGGTGAGTTGCTTGATATGGATATCCTTCTGGGTTACTGTCTGGGAAACAAGGATTGCGTCTGCGTTGACCTCTTTTGCCTTTGCAATCAGCGCTTCGCATGGAACCTGGGAACCCATGTTGTAAGGAACGACATGTTTGAATCTTTCCAGACCGAAGTGACCGTGGAAGCCCTTCATCTGAATGATCGCGTCGATACCTACGGTATGCGCGTCGGATTCGATGGACGCACCGACCACGACGATATCTCTGCCGATATGTTCGCCGATCCATTCGCCGCATTCCACACGGTCCATAACGGTGCCTTCTACCTTCGGCACCTTGATCGCAGTATAGTCGATGGTTGGCTGCGCGCTGCCGTAAACATTAAAGAATGTATATCCCTTTGTCAGTTCGCAGTAGTAGCAAACGTTCGGTTCTTCCAGACCGAGCTTTCTCGCATACTGCTTTGCACACTCCTCCGCTTCTTCGCCGTAAGGAACCGGAAGCGTGAAGGATAACTGCACTTTACCGTCATTTAACGCGTCACCGTAAGGCTTCACGCATGTTAAGTCGACCTGTGTCGTTGCTGTTGTTGCTTTATTTTCTGTCATTGCTGCGCACCTCCCTATTCGTGATCCATAAACAATTCGATGAACGGATTGAAGTAGTTTTCACCCTTGGTGCAAACGCCTTCCAGACCGTGACCACCGTCAAACGGACGCTTTACGCCGCCGAAAATACCTTTTTCGATGGTGGAGAAGAGACCTTCCTTTTCAACCTGTGCCAGCAGATCGTCAGCTTTGCCCAGAACTTCCTGTGCTCTCTTCTGAATGATACCGTCCTTCTTGAACTCTACTTCATCGCCGAGATGTCTGCAGTTATTGAAGATGTACTTCGCGTTTTCGATCGCGAGGTATCTGTCCTGCATCAGCGGTGTGTGGATCGCTTCTGTCAGCATACCGGTCAGCAGCAGGGACTGGTGTGTCCATACAGTTACCAGATTGAACAGCGCATCCTGCAGATGTCCTCTGAAAATGTTGCCGGTCATGAACTTTGTCGGCGGCATGTATTTTAATCTTGCGTTCGGGAAGATTTCTCTTGCCATCTGTGCCTGCGATAATTCGAGCAGGAAACCGTCTTCGGTGTTCGGATCCATTTCGAAGGCGTGACCGAGACCCATCTGATTCTCCGGAATGTTCGCCAGTACCGCGAACTGTTCGTTGATGAACTGGGAAGCAGTTACGGTATGTGCCGCTTCGATCGCGTCGTCTGTCGTCAGGTAGTTATCTTCACCGGAGTTGAAGATGATGCCGCAGTAGCCGATGATGACTCTGGACATGAACTGGTCAACCAGCGTTCTCTGCATATTGATATCACGGAACAGGATACCGTAGATCGCGTCATTGAGCATTACGTCGAGTCTTTCGAGCGCGCCCATCGCTGCGATTTCCGGCATACACATACCGGAGGAGTAGTTACATAATCTGATGTATCTGCCTACCTCTTCGCCAACCTCGTCGAGCGCTTTTCTCATGATGCGGAAGTTTTCCTGTGTTGCGTATGTACCGCCGAAGCCCTCAGTTGTCGGACCGTAAGGTACATAGTCAAGCAGGGACTGTGCAGTGGTTCTGATTACCGCGATGATGTCCGCACCCTGTCTTGCCGCAGCCTGTGCCTGGATCACGTCCTCGTAGATATTACCGGTTGCTACGATAACGTAGATGTATGGCTCCGGACCTTCGCCGATGGTATCCAGATACTCCTGACGTTTTGCCTTCTGCATATCGATTTTTTCAAAGGTTTTTTTGATTGCCGGCTTGATTGCCTCTGCAGCCTCTGCCTGTGTGCAGGTCGGAAGCTTGGTCAGCTCCAGCTTGCCCGCAGCAACTTCCTCCGCGATCTCCTGCGGCTCTTTGCCGGTCTGCACGATGGCGTTGCCGATCCAATACGCCGCACCTGTCGGCAGGGCGCCCGCATCTTTGATATGGTCTACGATCACGTTTGGAAGCGGTGTCTCGAGTTCATCGACACCGTCGATTCCCAAAAGTCTCACAATCGTACGCTCTGTCGATACCGTCGTATGGCGATCGATAAAGTCCTGCATATCATGCGCGATATTCGCGGCATGCTGGCGCGCGCTGTCAACAACTTTTGGGTCAATGTTCAGTTTGCTTTTCATCCTTTTTCTCCTTATTTCATATATTTTTTCGCTCCCTCAATAATCTCCTTGTTAATTCCTAACATGGCAGCAATGCTGAGAGCTTCCTTTGGAACTTGTGCTTCGCTATCTACTCTATACAGACGGTAGTCCATATATTTGGATATAATATTAATCCTGTCACGGCGGTTCGCGTGCTGAATCTCGCGGTTGAGCAGCGTGAAGTTGCAGTCAGCAAGCCCGCGGACCTGCATATTCACAATATCCTCCCGCTCGGTCACAGACTCAAAATGCGTCGTAATCAAGGAAATATACGGTTTTTCAATCAGGTAATCGACCAGACTCTTGGTCAGTGCCGTACCCTCGGTCGGGTTGGTGCCGGAAGCGATCTCATCGATGAGAATCAGACTGCGCTCCTGCCCCTTGTCCAGAATCTCCTTGAGCTCCTCCATCTCCGAGCCGAAGCTGGAAAGTCCGCGCTCGACAGACTGCGAGTCGCCGATGAGAATCTGCATGTAGTTGGAAAGACCGATTTTTGCGTGCTTTGCCGGAACAAAGAATCCATACTGTGCCAAAATCGGAATCTGCCCTGCCAGCTTCAGAGAGATCGTCTTGCCGCCCATATTGGCGCCGGTGATCATCGTCACGCCGTCCGCCAGCGACAGCGAGATCGGACAATAGGTCTTGCCCTTCTCGCGAATGATGTCCTCCACCTGCAGATTGCGACCATCTTTGAAAGCAATCACGTGTTCTTCGGTGATCTCCGGTTTCGTCAGGTCGTGTTTGATCGCGTAGATGGCTCTGGCCAGCGCCAGATCCAGCGCCCCCATCTTCTCGCAGTTTGCGAGAAGCACCGCTTCTTTCTCTGCGATCTTGCGGGAAAGCAGCTCTCTCACGCGTTCCTCTTCCTGCTCGATCTCGGCATTGAGCTCCTCTGCCGCCTGCACGAATTCGTAGATCTTCTCCGTCGGCTTGAGCTGCAGCGTCACGCTCATATAGTCCTGATCCGTCATTTCGAGTTCTTCAAGCGATTGAATCATCTCGAAATCCGGGTGGGATTTGGCGACCACGATGTCGAATTTCGGCGTCAGCTGCACGCCGTATTTTTTTCGCAGCTCCTCGCGAGCCTGTTTTTGCTCTCTGCGGATCTGCTGCTCATATTCTTTTTTCTTCGTCCGGTATTCTTCGAGAAGCGGACTGAATTCGTTGTAGATGTAGAAAGTGTTCATGCGATCCCGACGCGGGTCGAGTTCGTCGAGCAGCGCCTCGGTATCTGCAAGGAAATATTCCTCCGGCACCGTATCGACCGCTGCTTCTCCTTCCGCGCGCGCCGCAGGCACATCTGCCGCCCGCGCTTCGCTTGCGGCACTGTCCGCAGACGTCTCAGCCGCACAGCAGCAATGCGCACTTTGATAATCGCCAATCTCATGCTCCATCGTCAGCTTGCGCAGCTGGCGCATCTGCAAAAGCAGCGTTTTGATTTCGAACAATTCCACCGTCGAGAGTGTTACCGAGCCGCTGCGCTCGATCGTCAGCGTCGCGTCCTTCACTTCCATAAAGACCTCTTGAATCTTATCGGTGAGTATCTGGTTCTGTTTTACGAAAGCGATCATCTGCTCCACGCGATCCAGCTCGTCACGCAGCTCTGCTTCCTCGCCCGGATAGTAGGGACGGACTTCTTTCAATTGTTTCTTGCCGAACGGCGTGTTCAGGTCAAGGCTGAACATGACATAATCCAGTCCGGTCTCCCGCCTTGTCTTGACATTCGCCAGTCGTCTGTTTTTGCCCTGTATCATAGCTTTTACATCCTTACATCAATAATCGGAATATCCGGTATCGCCTTCTGCATTTCCGAAAGCAGCAGCCGGTTGTCAAAGGTATAGCCTGCCGGCGCCCATGGGTTGACCGTAATCGCGGCGATTTCAATATTTTTGAGCACGCTGACGCGGAAGCCCTTCTTGCGGAAGATGCCCCAGTCCATGGCGTTGACAAAGATCTTGGTCGGATCCTTGAGCACAAACTGTACCTGCTTCAGATTGCGGAGGCTGATGTCCGAAATGACACTGTTGGTAAATGCCCCCGGTATATATATGTATCTGGTATCCTCGTCAATCGCGCCGTTGATCTCCTTTGCCGCGCCCAGCCCTGTCACCAGGTCCAGCTTGCGGACAGTCCCGTCTGCGTTGACAAGCATAATCTTATCGTCGAAGTTATTTTGGATAATTGCATCTCTGTACACGCCTTCTTCCAATTGCGGCGTTCTGTACAGATTCACGATGTGCGCCGTTTCTTCCACCACTTTGTTTAATTTGCGGGAAAGTACGGCTCCGGTAGATAGTATGATCGCGTCGGAGGTATCCGGTGACGCGATGGTTTTACGGTCGATCGCACCGTCGATCAGAATCAGTTCACAGCCCAGCGCAAGCATGTCCCGACAAAGCAGCTTCTGCTCCGCGTTGATGACCGGTCCGGCGATCTGTACATAGCCGGCGTCTCTGACTCTGCAAATGAGAAGTTCTCCGATGGCTGTCGAATATTTTGTTTTTTTCAGCACTTCAAGACCTGCGTCTGCCAGATCGTAAAGCAGGGACGGCACCGCAGCCAGCATGCCTTCCTCCATGTACACGCGCGGTTTTTCTGTTCCGGTTACCAAGTCCTGTGTTTCCCCGTCTCTGCCCGTAGATGTGATGCCGAGCGTGATACCCTCGTCGATAGCCTCCTCGATCAGATAGTTGAGCGCTGTCGTCTTACCGGCGTTTTTCGCCATGCCGACAATCGACAAGGTCTTGTATTTGGTTGATAAATCGTGCAGTAAACCCATGTTGTATTTCCTTTTAGCACACCCATAGGGAGACAGAGGCCTCCCTATGGATGAACATTGTATTTTAGTGTTTGTTTCTTTCGTGTCTTGCAAGATGTGCAGGCTCGATCGTCTTGATCTCAGGACCTTCACCCAGAGCGGAAACACCCTCGTACTTGTAGGTCTTCTTGCCTGTGCAGTAATCGCAGTTGCAAGGAAGATCCGGAAGGCTTGGCTCGGTGTAAGTCGTGATGATACCTTCGTAGTTTCTCAGAATTACCTTGTGCGGCGTCTGAGAAATTACGTACTGCGGCATTACCGGCGTCTTACCGCCGCCACCAGGAGCGTCAACAACGAAGGTCGGCACAGCGTAGCCGGAGGTATGTCCTCTTAAACCTTCGATGATCTCGATACCCTTGGAAACCGGAGTTCTGAAGTGTTCGATACCCATGGAAAGGTCGCAGATGTAGATGTAGTACGGTCTGACTCTGTTCTTGCAGAGCAGCTGTACCAGTTCTCTCATGATGTGCTTGCAGTCGTTGACGCCGCGAAGCAGTACGGACTGGTTGCCCAGAGGGATACCCGCGTCAGCAAGCTTTCTCAAAGCTTCCGCTGCAGTCGGAGTCAGTTCCTTCGGGTGGTTGAAGTGTGTATTCAGCCAGATCGGGTGATACTTCTTCAGCATGTTTACCAGATCGTCTGTGATTCTCATCGGCATAACGACCGGTGTTCTGGAACCAAGTCTTACGATCTCTACGTGATCGATCTTTCTCAGCTCGCTGATGATGTATTCCAGAGTCTCGTCTTCTACGCAGAGTGCGTCACCGCCGGAAAGCAGTACGTCACGAACCTGCGGTGTCTTTCTGATGTATTCGATACATGCATCGATATCTTCTCTGGATCTTGCGCCGTCAGTTTCGCCTGCCAGTCTTCTTCTGGTGCAGTGTCTGCAGTACATGGAGCACTGGTCAGTGATCAGGAAAAGCACTCTGTCCGGATATCTGTGGGTCAGACCAGGAGCCGGGGAGTCAGCATCTTCGTGCAGCGGGTCCATATCATCTGCTTCGGATCTGTGCATTTCGAGCAGAGTCGGAACAGCCTGCATTCTAACCGGATCTCTCGGATCGTCCGGATCCATCAGGGAAGCGTAGTAAGGGGTGATACCTACACGGAAGCCGCCCATAACCTTTTCGATGTCTTCCTTTTCTTTTTCTGTCAGGTTTACAACCTGTGCGATTTCTTCAACCGTTGACAGTCTGTTTGCAACCTGCCAATGCCAGTCGTTCCACTGTTCGTCAGTGACATCCTTGAACAGAGGAATGTCTTTCCAATTTCTAATTGCCATTTTTTAAATTCTCCTTAAAATTTCATTGTGAGAGTCAATTTTCCGCGCGCCGCGTGACAGGCGGCGCGCGGAACACATAGTCCTTAGACTACGCGTACATTTCTTCGAATAACGCTCTGAGACCCGGGTTCTCTCTTAAGCACTGCAGTGTGATTGCAGCGTGACCCTTGGTGTAGCCGTTGCCGATGATCATGTTTACGTCTTTGCCTACGCCCTCTGCGCCAAGAGCAGCCTTCGTGAAGGAGGTCGCCATGGAGAAGAAGTATACAACGCCGTCATCCTTACAGGACAGGATGGAAGCCATTTCTGTATTCTCGATGGATACGCAGTTGATAACTACGTCAAACAGTTCGCCGTTTGTTAATTCCATGGACTTGTTGTAGAAACCAACTGCATCGGTTGCGTCCATGTGGAAGTATTCGTCAGCAAGGTCGAGTGCTCTTGCTCTGTCCTCGGACTTCTGGGAGCCTGCAGCGCAAACAACCAGACCGGTTACGCCAGCTCTCTTCTTTGCTTCGTGTAAGCACAGCAGACCGGACTTGCCGCCGCCGCCGATGATCAGAACCTTCTGACCGGACTGTACTAATTTTGCAGTCTGAGCCGGAGCACCTGCTACGTCTAATGCGGATAATGCTGTCTTTTCAGGCATATCATCCGGAATGATGCCATAGATACCGGACTGGAATAAGATTGCCTTACCCTTGATGTCAACCTGGTCGATCGCCGGTCTCATCGCAACGATCTCGTCGATTCTTAACGGTGTCAGGGACAGGGATACTAATGTTGCGATCTTGTCGCCAACCTTTAAGTCGCCCTGGTAAGCAGGTCCGATCTCTTCAACGGTACCAAGCAGCATGCCGCCGGAACCTGTCCACGGATTTTTGTGCTTGCCGGCGTGTGCAACGATCTCTTTCATCTTGTCGCCGATCTTGTCCATTTCTTCCTGCGTTGTTACTTCTGCAGGCTTCTTGTCTAATACTCTTCTAACGATTTCTGTGAAAGAAGCGGAGTCGATGTTTAAAGTCTTCACGTCGATCAGAACTTCGTTATCATAGATTTCCATGTTGTTGTCGATAACATCTGCAGGCTGCGGTAAAACTCCCTTTGGAGAGATAACGCGGTGTGTTCCGTAAGGGCATCCTTTTTTCATTTTGTGTTCCTCCTCGAAAAAATAATTAAATATATCTTTATGCCGCATGATGGTAGGCATAAGTTACCCTGTTAATTATATAACATCTTTTGCGATTTTACCATAGGCAAAATGCTTTTTTATGAAACTCCTGACGATTCCTTTATGCGTACAGCTGTGCAAAGAGGTTTCTGATTCTTTCATCTTCTCTGAGCACCTGCAGCGCAACCTCGGAGTGACCCTTGGTATAGCCGTTGCCGACTAACATCGTCACGTCCTTGCCGATGCCTTCTGCGCCCAATGCCGCTTTCGTGAAGCTGGTCGCCATAGAGAAGAAGTATACCAGACCGCCGTCCTTGCAGGCGATGATGGAGGACATCTCGGTGTTCGGGATATTGACAACGTTGATGACAACGTCTGCCAGCTGACCTTCGGTCGCGTCCATGATCTCTTCATACATCGCAACTGCATCGGTCGCATTCACGACCAGATATTCATCCGCGCAGTTTACGGACATCGCTCTGTTGATGGATTTCTTGAAGCCGTCTACGCAGATAACGGTACCGTTGATGCCGACCTGCTTTCTTGCCTGCCAGCAGCAGAGGATACCGGACTTGCCGCCGCCGCCCATGACGACAACGGTATCTCCCGGCTTACAGATCTTCGCGGTCTGTGCCGGCGCGCCCGCGACGTCCAGTACGGATAAGGCCAGCGTCTGCGGGATATCCTTCGGCAACTTCGCGTAGATACCGGACTGGAACAGGATTGCCTGTCCTTTGATATCAACCTGGTCGATGTCCGGTCTGATTTCGATGATTTCATCGATCTTCAGCGGGGTCAGGGAGAGGGATACCATGGTTGCGATTTTGTCGCCTTTTTTCAGTTCGCCTTCGTAATCCGGACCGACCTCTGCGACTCTGCCGATCAGCATGCCGCCGGAGCCTGTCCATGGATTCTTATGCTTACCTGTTGTATTTACGATCTCTAAGATGATTCTCTTGATTTCTTCTACATCGCCGTTCGCTCTGTTGGAGATCTCCGTAAAGGACGCGGAGTCGATGTTCAATGTGTGTACGTCGATCAGTACTTCATTATTGTAAATTTCCATTGTATTGTCTACAACATCTGCCGGCTGCGGCAGCACACCCTTCGGGCTGATTACACGGTGGGTTCCGTAAATATCACCTTTTTTAAATTCCATTCTTTTTTAAGTCTCCTTTTTTCTGTTTTGCCTTTTATACTTAAATATCCCGGCTGTTCTTTTTCTGTACGGTTGTTTTTTTACGAAGAAACGAAAGTCTACGATAAAGCAACAGCAGAGAAATATGTTTGACATTTTCTCACATAAACATATTAGCAAATTCTATGCCAATGCAAAATCGTTGCAATCGCTTACACGCGCGCTTATAAGTGAACCGATTTGTTTTCATACGCAAAAATAGCGAACACTTTTCGGTTCGCTATCTTTTTCGTCCTTTTTGCACCCGTTAGAGGTTGTATTTTTTCTTTTTCCTGACCAGCTGGGTCTGGCTGATCCCAATGGCTTTCGCCGCCTTGCGGGTCGATCCGTACTTCTCGCAGGCGTATTTGATCAGACCTTTTTCGTATTCGTCGACTGCCTCCTGCAGACTGAGCTCCGGATCGATCGGATAACTGCTGTCCTGTCCTGCGCTTTCTTCCTCCTCCGCGCCGAAGCTGCTGCCTTCAAACAGATCTCCGTGCGTCTCGTGCATGACGTCCATCAGCGAGATATCCTCCCCTTTGGCCGAAATGATCAGGCGCTGCACTGAGTTTTCGAGCTCCCGGATATTGCCCGGCCAGGAGAGCTGCTGCAGATACTCCATCGCGCTGTCTGCGATACCTCTGGCGATGCCGAATTTCTTGCCGTATTTCTTCAGAAAATGGTTGACCAGCGCCGGGATGTCATCAACCCGATCGGACAGATTTGGAATGCGAATCGGCACGACATTGAGCCGGTAGTAGAGGTCGCGGCGGAATTTTCCTTCCTCCACGAACTTTTCGAGGTCGCGGTTGGTCGCGGAAATGATCCTGACATTGGTCTTGATCGGGCTTGTCCCGCCAACCTTGTAGAACTCGCCGTCCTGAATGACGCGCAGCAGCTTCGCCTGCATCTCCAGCGGCAGCTCGCCGATCTCGTCCAGAAACATGACGCCGTTGTTTGCAATCTCAAAATAACCCTTCTTGCCGCTGGCATTCGCGCCGGTGAACGCGCCCTTTTCATAGCCAAAAAACTCGGATTCGATGAGGTTCGGTGAGATCGCGCCGCAGTTGATCTTGACGAAAGGCTGCATCTTGCGGTCGCTGTTCTTTTGAATCAGGTTGGCGACCTTCTCTTTACCGACACCGGTATCTCCGAAGATGATGACGTTGCAGTCGTATTTGGAGACATTGGCGATCTCCCGCAGCACATTGCGCATCGGACGGCTGACACAGATGAAGTCCTCCAGCTTGCTCTGTTCGATCAGAGAGCGATCGTACGGAGAGGCTGTAAGCTCTGCGCTTTCGTCCTTGCCTTTATCCGCACCATCCACCTTCATCACCGCAGCGTTTTCAAAGTATCCGGCAAGCTCCTTGACCAGCATGACATCGAAGGTCTCGTAGTCCTCCAGATAGCCCTCAGCGTTCTCTACGTTGAGCGGCTTGGAGATAGACTCTGTAATGTATAAGGAAAGCTTCAAATTGTTGATCAGGTTGGCAAACAGCACCGTACCGCCTGCCTTGGTCGCTAGAATATTGATGGTCTCCGCGCCCGGGATCTCCGCGCAGTTGACGGAAAGGTCGAACTGCTGGTTCAGCTGCAGACGCTCGACTGCGTGAATCGGCCTGAGAATATTGAGAAAGTGTACCTCGTTGAACACATTGGCGATCAGCTGATCGATGCCGTCACCCATGACCTGCATGCCGGTTTTTTTGTCCAGCAGACAGACGATCTCGCCGCTGCTGCCGGTCTGTCGGCGAATCACGTAGCCAAAGATCAGATTGGTGATCATGTTATTGCCGACAATCAAAAATTTTGATTGCCCCTCTGCCAGCTGGCTCAGGCGATACAGCGTGCCGGACTCGTCCAGCGTGTAAAGCAGCAGGTTGACCGGCATCTCCTCGTCGACCTTGATGACCGGCACATGGTCGTGCAGAATCACATAGCCCGTCGCGTCGATCTGGTTGAATACATGGTCGATCGCGGCAATATCCTCGATATACATCGGGACGGAAGCCAGCGAAGCATTGCAGATGATCGTATCCCCAACCTGTAAATGCTGGGGATTGTGAAACCCGGCACCAATCTCGTCGATGGTGCCAAGCACCAGTCCGCCCGTATCCGTCACCGGATTGTGCAGCTTACCGCGGCGGATGATGATATCGATAATTTTTTGCTTAATTTTTTCTTCACTGTAATTGCTCTCTGTGCAGATCTGTTTGAAGCTGGTGCCTTCCAGATGAATCCGGTTCACAGAAATCCGCAGCTCATTGGGATAGAGATTGCGGCTATTGTCCAGCTTCCATGCCGATGTCGGCAGGACATACTGCGGTTCAGCCACCCGTTTCAGGCCGTAAGTCATTTCCATTCTTGTTCTGCTCCTTTCCTGGACAGGGGTGATTCCAAATCGGTTCGTTTTTTATCTATTTTCAATGATAAACCATTGGCACAGTATTTGCAACTATAATTTTTGTTGTTTTTACATAGAGTTACGAAGAACATTATCTGTATCATGAAAAGGAGATTGAAAAATGGAAAAAATCACTTCTACTTTAAGATTAAGAATGTCCGCAAAGGATGCGCACTACGGCGGAGAATTGGTTGACGGCGCACACATGGTTCACCTGTTCGGCGACGTTGCTACAGAGCTGCTGATCAAGTTGGACGGAGACGAAGGTCTGTTCTGCGCATATGACAACGTAGAATTCTTAGCTCCTACTTATGCCGGTGATTACATCGAAGCTTACGGCGAGATTGACAAGATCGGCAACACTTCCAGACACATGAAGTTCGAAGCAAGAAAGGTCGTTGTCTCCAGAAAGGACATCAACGCTTCCGCTGCTGACTTCTTAGAAGAACCGATCGTAGTCGCAAGAGCTTCCGGAACTTGCGTAACCCCGAAGGAAATGAAGAGAAAGTAGTTTTCTCCGCGAAGGTCGAAAATTAGAAGGCGAATCTTTGATTCTAATGCTGCTTGCGCAGCAAAACATAACATAGAAAACACGATAATTACTAATACATCTTTTATGGAAAACGGGTACTGCAGCAATGCAGTACCCGTTTTTCATGTGGTGAGAAATGTCGCGCAGCGGTATTTCCCGCGTCACGGCGAAAGCGCCTGCAAAGAACCGTTGCCATGCGTGGCAGCGCTTCCCTCGTATGTATCTTTTTTCGTCAGGTGCCGCAGTCAGCTCTGCCGCCCGCATGCCGCGGTTTTCTGCGGTCCTGACTGCAAAGCTTACAGCAATCCTCCGATCGTATAGACTGCAAACGCGCACAGCCACGCGATTGCGCACTGCAGGACGACAACCAGCGCCGCCCATTTGCCGCCAAGCTCGCGCTTAATGGAGGTGATGGCTGCAACGCAAGGCGTATATAACAAACAGAATACCAAAAGGGCAGCCGCCGCCAGCGGCGTCAGCAGCGATGTGATGCTGATGCCGTCCGTCAGCACAGTCAGCGTTGCCACGACGCTCTCCTTTGCCATGAAGCCCGTAAGCAAGGCGGTACAGATGCGCCAGTCGCCGAAGCCCAGCGGCGCAAATACCGGTGCGATCACGCCTGCCAGCATCGCGAGCAGACTGTCCTGTGAATCGGTCACCACATTCAGTCTGGTGTCGAAGGTCTGCAGGCACCAGATCACGATGGTCGCGAGGAAGATAACCGTAAAGGCGCGTTCCAAAAAGTCCTTCGCTTTTTCCCAAAGCAGCTGTCCGACATTTTTGGCGCCCGGCATACGGTAATTCGGCAGTTCCATGACGAACGGCACCGGCTCGCCTTTGAATGCTGCGCCGCGTGCGATCAGCGCGAACAGGATGCCGACGAGAATGCCCGTAAAGTAAAGAATGATCATCACCAGTGCGCTTTTCCCGGGGAAAAACGCTGCACTGAAAAACCCATAGATCGGCAGCTTCGCCGAGCAGCTCATAAACGGGGTCAAAAGAATCGTCATCTTGCGGTCTCGCTCACTTGGCAGGGTACGGCTCGCCATCACGCCGGGCACCGTACAGCCGAAGCCGATCAGCATCGGTACGATGCTGCGGCCGGAAAGTCCGATCTTGCGCAGCAGCTTGTCCATCACGAAGGCAACGCGCGCCATATAGCCGCTGTCCTCTAAAATCGACAGGAAGAAGAACAGGGTCACGATGATCGGCAGGAATGAAAGGACACTGCCGACACCCTCAAAAATACCATTGATGATCAAGGAATGCACGACCGGATTGATGCCGTAAGCGGTCAGCCCTGCATCGGTCAAATCCGTCAAGGCGCCGATTCCCGTATCCAGCAAGGCAGCAAGCCATGCGCCGATCACGCCAAAGGTCAGCCAGAAAACCAAACCCATGATGCCGATAAATGCCGGAATCGCAGTGTATTTTCCGGTCAGAAGCCTGTCAATCTTAACGCTGCGCGCGTGCTCCTTACTTTCATGCGGCTTGACGACCGTTGCCTCGCAAATCTGCTGAATGAAAGCAAAGCGCATATCCGCGATTGCCGCAGCCTGATCCATGCCGCGTTCCTCTTCCATCTGACAGATGATGTGCTGCAGCATTTCTTTTTCATTTTGATCCAGCTTGAGCTTGTCAAGAATCATCTGGTCGCCTTCCGCCAGCTTGCTTGCCGCAAAACGAACCGGAATGCCCGCTTTCGCTGCGTGATCCTCGATCAGATGCATGATGCCATGCAGACAGCGATGCACCGCGCCATTATGATCCTGCGGGTCGCAAAAATCTGTGCGCCCCGGTTTTTCCTGATACTGCGCGACGTGAATCGCATGATCGATCAGCTCTCCGATGCCCTCGTTTTTCGCCGCGGAAATCGGAATGACCGGAATACCGAGTGCTTCCTCCATCTCGTTGACGCGAATCGTGCCGCCGTTTTCGCGCACCTCGTCCATCATATTGAGCGCCAGCACCATCGGAATATCCAGTTCCATCAGCTGCATGGTCAGATAAAGATTGCGTTCGATATTGGTCGCATCGACAATATTGATGATGCCCTTCGGCTTGTCATCAAGCAGGAATTGTCTGGTCACAATTTCCTCACTGGTATAGGGCGACATCGAATAAATGCCCGGCAGATCCGTTACCAGGGTGTTGTCATGTCCGCGGATCACACCGTCCTTGCGGTCAACCGTCACGCCCGGAAAATTCCCGACGTGCTGGTTCGCTCCGGTCAACTGGTTGAACAGGGTCGTTTTGCCGCAGTTCTGATTGCCTGCCAGCGCGAAAGTGATCGTCGCACCCTCCGGCAGCGGGCTGCCGTCCGTCTTGACATGATAAATACCGCCCTCGCCAAGCCCCGGATGGTGAGATTTCACCGCCGCGCGCGCCTCTTTCTTACGGCCGTGTCTATTCTGCACCTCCTGCTCACTCGCATTTTCGCCCGCATCTGCCGCGGGCTTTGGACAGACGATTTCTCGGGCTATGGGTTCTGCTTCAATTTTTTCGGCATCGGCAATGCGGAGTGTCAATTCATAGCCATGGATTCGAAACTCCATCGGATCGCCCATCGGCGCCAGCTTCATCAGCTTGATTTCCGCGCCCGGTACGACGCCCATATCTAAAAAATGCTGCCGCAGCGCGCCTTCGCCGCCGACAGCAGTGATCTTTGCACTTTCTCCAATACGTAAATCTTTCAGTGTCATTTGCTGCTCCTGTCAGTTATATCATCAGTCATATCCATGGAATTGTAAATTGTAACGATTCGGATCCCTTCGCTCTCTGTACGCATGCGGGGGGCAGAAGTGCGCATAGCAAAGTTCGATAGGTCTATGCGCGCCGCTTCACGCTTCCCGCAGCAGCACATCAGCAATTTTTGAGATAATCGATCTCCGCGCGCGTCAGCTTGCGGTAGTGTCCCGGTTTTAAATGCCCTAAGTGAATTTCTCCGATCGCGACGCGCTCGAGCTCCTGCACCGGATTGCCGACGGCCGCGAACATCTTGCGCACCTGACGGTTCTTGCCTTCGTGAATGGAGATTTCCACAATCGTCGAGCGCTGTCCGCCCTTGATCACCTGCACCTTTGCGGGAGAGGTCACAAAGCCTCCGATATCCACGCCCTTGCGCAGACGCGACACCTTTTCCGCGGAGAGCACGCCCGCAACGCGCGCCCGATAGGTCTTATAGACCTCGTGTTTCGGATGGGTCAGGCGATATGCCAGATCGCCGTCGTTGGTCATGATCAGCGCACCGCTGGTATTGTAGTCCAGTCTGCCGACCGGAAACAGCCGGGCATCGATGTCCTTGACGACCTCCATGACCGTCAGCCTCTCCTTATCGTCGGAAACCGTTGTCACCATGCCGAGCGGCTTGTTGATCAGTACGTATACCGACCCTGCCTCCGCCGCGATCAGATGTCCGTTGACCTCGACCCGATCACCCTCTTGTACGTCATAGCCAGGCTCGCGCAGCACTGCTGCGTTGACCCTCACGTTCCCGTTGGCAATCAGTTCATCCGCTTTCCGGCGGCTGCAAAGACCGCTCTGCGCAATGTATTTGTTGATTCTCATGCTTTTATTCCTCATATCTTTTCGTTTACCTGTTTTTTATCCGTCACGGAAGCTTTCAGCATAGCGACGACGTTTTCCGTTTCGACGAAATATCTCGCCGCGTCGGGAGAGAAAACAACGAATCTTTTAACGTTTTCCTCGAACGGGAATTTCGCCGCGCCGGTTATCGAAACGGGGAAAAACTTATCCCCTCTTTTTTCTCCCACGAAAAAGCAGAGGTTGGGTTCTCTTC
>UQMQ01000028.1 GCA_900542245.1 uncultured Eubacteriales bacterium | reverse complement strand
AGGGTTTTCGGTTTTGTCATTGTGATTGACCTCCTTTTTTGATTTTGGGGATAAAAAAAGACCGTCAACTTTTCGCAGATTGCGACCAGTCAACGGTCTGATTTTCGGTATTCGGTTTTTGTGTTCAGTTCGGCAAACTGGAAGTTGCCGTTGTGAAGGTTATGCTCATTTTGCGTTATTACTCTTCCGAACTCCGTCATTCATTCTTTTCACTTTGCGTTTCCATACAAAATATTGAACGAGCCAAGTGATGACGAAAATTGCAACGAATATTCCTACATATGAAAGAATACCAATGGCATTATGCTTCATCCAATTCGTAATATAGGCAATCGGCAACATCGTAACACAGGCAATGGAAAAGTAAATTCCGCTTTGCTTTGCAAGGCTCCACGAATCAATTTCCCAAATAACGGAAGCCATTGCAAAGCCTGTACCCAAAATTCCGCAGAGAATTGTTTGAAGAATAACTGCGTTTAATTCATTTTTCATTGTATCAATCAGCTCAGGGTTGACAGGATAGAACGAACCATCTCCTATGCACATTGATATAATCACAGTTATTACAAAACCGATAGCAATGCCGAGAGGGAATCCGAGAAGCCCACGCTGAATCATCTTTTTTTTCATTTTTACCACCTCATATTCCTAATAATTGTTTGATCTTGGCGACAAAACGCCTTGAAACATAAGTAACCGTCCCATTTGAAAGCGTAACACAAATTGTTCCTGCAAAGCTTAAATCAAAACCCTTGACTTTTCTCAGATTGATAATATCCGAGTTTGATATTCGGACAAAAAAGTTGCTGTCCAGCCGCTGCTCCATTTCGTAAAGCCGCAGACGGAGCGTGTACTCACCGTGATTTGTTTCGGCAAACACTTTGCCTGATGCAGCAAAAATGCGGTAAATATCAAACGGCTCCAACACTTCGACAATATCATCTTTGAATCCGGCAATCATTTTCGGCTGCTCGTCTGAAAGCCTTTTCATGATTTCATTGATTTCGTCGGTCATTTTGTTTGTCACAACGATGATTTTGGGTTCCTTGCAGTTCTCATCTAACTTGATTTCAATTTGCATTTGCTCACCTCCTCTTTGTTACGGTTACAGTATAAGAAAATCGAGAATTGATTTCCACCGATTCTCGATAGGTGGTCGTTTTCAGACCGTAGACGGTAGATTATATAAATAATCTTCCTCATCAGTCGAGTAGACTTACACCTCACAATGTAAGCCCCTCACAGAACCGTACGTGCGGCTTTCCCGCATACGGCTCTTCATAATAATATTTACAGTCTCAAAACAAGCTGACATAAATCTTTGGCATTGCCAATGGATAATATTTCAGCATTTCAATGAATCCTTCTCTTGTATAACTCTTTCTGTCACTTCGTCTATTCAGCACCTTAAACAGAAGTTCTCTCACTTGTTGTTTGTAGTTTGAAATCATTCTGCCATTAAAACTTATGCCATAGTACCTATAATGACCTATTAGTTTCAGATTTAGCATACCCATTAGTTTCTTTAGCGGTTGGTCTCTATTCGCATATAACCATACCTTGATGTCTCGAATTTTCTGTCTGAATTTCTTAGAGCTTGTCTTTGGCATTATATATGGCATGCCTTTGCGTGAACGCCCACAATAGAATGTGAATCCCAGAAAATCAAATGTTTGTAATCTGATACACTCACCGCTCTTTTGCTTTGCCCTTGCAATATAAGCACCGCTTTGTAAGAGACGACTTTTACTATCTTCTAATTGCAAACCGAACTTTTCCATTCGTTCTTTAAGAAGCTTGTAGTAATTCTCTGCTTCCCATTTGTATTGAAATCCTGCAACAAAATCATCTGCATATACAATTAGAAAGTTATCTCCTTTGCATTCTTTGGTAATAATAAACTTATACCATAGTGTCAATACATTGTGCATATATATGTTTGCTAGGATTGGACTTATGATATTGCCTTGAGCTGAACCTTCTTCATTCACCATAAGTTCACCATTATCCAGCACTCCCACTTTAAGATACTTCTTGACAAGACCAATTATGTTGGGGTCTTTAATATAAAGTTTGAGAAACTTGATAATCCATTCATGCTTCATATGGTCGAAGAATCCTTTGATGTCAGCATCCACAATATAGCAGATTTTCGTGTTGTTTAATCTCTTATACAGTTCTTTTATTGCGTTATGACATCCTCGATTTGGTCTGAATCCGTACATGCAGTTCAGAAATCTCGGTTCATAGATAGCTTCCAATATCTTCTTTAATGCTAATTGGACTATTTTGTCCTCATAGCACGCAATTCCTAATGGTCGAAGTTTTCCATTGCTTTTAGGGATATATACCCTAATTGATGGCTGTGGTTTGTATGATTTTCTTTTCAGTCTTTCTACCAAGTCATCTATGTTTTGCTCCAGATTTCTCCCGTACTCTTTCTTAGTAATCTCATCAACACCGACTGCTTTGTTTCCGTCTAATTCTTTGTGACATTGCAAAAGCATTTCTTTATTGATTAGATGATACAACGATGTGAACTCTGGTCTCGGCGAATTTGCCGATATTTCTGCTATTCTTTCTAATTTCGTTTCCATCAATACCTCCGTCCCTGAGTACGGTTGATGTGTCCTCAGAAAGACCATTATTATGTAGCTCCCTTTCCTCCGTTGGCATTACCCAACTTCTTCAGTACTATGAAGCTATCCGACTGCCTACTGTTCTTTTGACATTCTCCTGTTTTGCAGTTGTTTGCCATACTTGCAATGGCAAGAAACAATAGGCTCTCCCCAGTTGACTGAATAATCACAATGTAAAACATAAAGTGCTCTTTGACCCCGCAGAAGCAAACCATTTCTTACCATGACGATTTGGTTTGTGTTGCTTTCCGCTGGAATTAAAACGTCAGCCTTCTAGATGTCAAAATTTCGAGGCTCAATCACACTCTCTATTTTCTCGCTGTCTACGCTTAGCAACTACCATTACTGGCAGTCACCCAAGACTCGCTACTGGCGGTTGGTTAGACCTTACCAGACAGGCATTCCACCTGCTAGACTACTCGCCCTTATCTGGGCGCACAATCCCGATTTGCATTTCTGTTTATTTTAGAAAATGGGCAATCCCGATTGGAATTGCCCACTCATTGCACTAATTATGCGATTTTTTCTTGCTATCACCGATTTCTTTACATCATATTAGTTAGTACACCTTTGCGCCTGCCGGGATCTGATCATCCAGCATGATGAAATTCAGCATTTCTTCGCCGTCATACTTGTTGACGCAGGACAGCAGCATGCCGTTGCTCTCTTCACCCATCATCTTTCTAGGCGGAAGATTTGTGATCGCAACTGCAGTCTTGCCAACCAGCTCCTCCGGTTCATAATATCCGTGAATACCGGAAAGAATGATCCTGTCTGCGCCGCTTCCATCGTTCAGAACGAACCGCAGAAGCTTCTTGCTCTTCGGAACTTCTGTACACGCTTTGATCTTCACCGCTCTGAAATCACAGGCTGCGAAAGAATCAAAGTCTACATATTCTTCGAATAAAGGCTCGACCTCGATCTTTGTTTTGTCAAGAATTCTGGCCTGCTTCGGTTCCGCGCCGCCCTTTTTCTCAAGACCTACCGGCTTCATAGTCGGGAACAGCATGATATCACGGATCGACGGCTGGTCAAGGATGAGCATGATACATCTGTCGATGCCGACGCCCAGACCGCCTGTCGGCGGCAGACCGACTTCCAACGCGTTGACAAAGTCCATATCCATCGGGTGCGCTTCATCATCGATACCACAGTCTAACTGTCTCTGCTGCTCTGCGAATCTTTCATACTGATCGATCGGGTCGTTCAATTCCGAGAACGCGTTCGCGATCTCCCAACCGTTGATATAGGCTTCGAATCTTCTTGTGATCCGCGGATCCTGCGGGTCTCTCTTGGAAAGCGGAGAAACCTCCACCGGATGGCCGATGACAAATACCGGTCCGTCCAGATAGCCCGGAACATCCTCACAGTATTCCTCAAACATTTCCGCCAGGATCTTACCTCTGGTCTGGTCCTTGACTTCTTCCGGGTCCATGCCCTGCGCGATGGCTGCCGCTCTTGCTTGTTCGTCGGTTTCGATCGTATCAAAATCAACGCCGGTGATCTCTTTGATCGCATCCGCCATGTTCAGTCTTCTCCACGGCGGTGTCACGTCAAACTCCTTACCCTGATACTGCAGGATCGGCGTGCCGTTGACTGCCATCTGCGCCTTGTATACCATCTGCTCCGTAACTTCCATGACGAAGTCCATATCCTGATAGGCCGCATAGCATTCCATGTTGGTAAACTCCGGATTGTGCCGTCTGTCCATCCCTTCATTGCGGAACATCTTGCCCATTTCATAAACTCTGTCGAGACCGCCTACGATACATCTCTTCAAGAAAAGCTCGTTGGAAATTCTGAGCTTCATGTCAATATCCAGCGTATTGTGATGCGTGTCGAACGGTCTTGCGTTCGCACCGCCCGCGATCGTCGTCAGAATCGGCGTATCGACTTCCAGATAGCCGTAGTCTTCCTCCAAGACTCTTCGGAACTCCTTGATGATCGTCGCTCTCTTTAAGAAAACATCTCTGACCTCCGGATTGATGATCAGGTCCACATATCTCTGTCTGTATCTCTGATCCTGATCCTTCAGACCAGCCCACTTGTCCGGCAGTACCTGAATGGACTTGGAAAGCAGTACGACCTTGGTCGCGTGGATCGAGATCTCGCCGGTATTCGTCTTGAAAACTCTGCCCTCGATACCGAGAATATCGCCGATGTCATATTTTTTGAACCACTGATATTCTTCTGCACCGATATCGTCTCTCTTGACATATACTTGGATTCTGCCCTGCTTATCTTGAATATTAATGAACGAAGCCTTACCCATGTTGCGGAACGCCATGATACGACCTGCGATAGAAACCTCCTGATCCTCCATGGCTTCGAAGTTTTCCTTGATGTCCATGGAGTGCGCAGTCACATCCCACTTTTCGATCAGGAAAGGATTCCTGCCGGCTTCCTGCAGATTCTTGAGCTTTTCTCTTCTGATCTGCCGCTGTTCACTCAATTGCGCTTCCGAAACTGCTTCGGTCTCCGCAGCTTCTGTATTTTGCACGCTTCTTACTTCCTCTGTACTCATCTTGGTTGTCTATCCTTTCTTTTATCTGCTGATGTTCGTGATCATATAGTGCAGGGTGCCGTCCGGTACGATGATCTCCACGACCTCGCCGGTCTTGCGGCCGAGCAGGTTCTGTCCTACCAGAGATTCGTTGGAGATCTTACCCGCGAACGGGTCAGCCTCGGTGGAGCCTACGATCGTAAAGTCCATTTCGTCGCCGTTGTCCACGTCCTTGACAGATACGCGGGAACCGACGCCGACAAAGTCGTTGGTCATCTCTTCTTCCTTGATGATCTTGGCCTTTTTGATCATATCCTCCAGCTTGAAGATACGCTCTTCCACTTCTGCCTGCTCATTCTTTGCAGCGTCATATTCCGCGTTCTCGGAAAGGTCGCCGTAAGAGATTGCTTCCTTGAGCTTTTCGGAGATCTCCTTTCGTCTGACGGATACAAGCTCTTCATGCTCCGCTACAATTTTATCATAACCCTCTTGGGTCAACAGAATTTCGTCTGCCATCTATTTTTCCTCCATACTTTCGTAATTTATACATACACGATTCTGACATTCCTGCAGTTCGTCAGGAACACAAGCGTCGCATAGCAAATGTCAAATTCCATGATATCGCCGACTTGATAATCTTTTTCGGCGTCCTCAATGTCAACAATCGTGTGGTCGCTGGACGCGCCGAGGATCTCGATGCCCTTTTCTAAGGAAAGCAGCTCCGCCGGATCCGCATAGTCGACCTTGCCGATTGCCAGCAGCGCACGTTTACGCATGCCGCGATCCACATAGGTCGGTGTATGACCGAAGGCGTCGATCGCGATCGTGCCGACCGGATGCGACGGTTTGACCTTGACCTCGATGACTTCTGCCTTGAGCCGAAAAACATCTTGATACAGTTCGGACACATCGTATCCGTAAAACACGTCCATATCCCGCGCCAGCAAAATACCTTCGCCGACACGCAGCAGGTTGATTCTCTCCGGCATATTGCCGTCCCATACACGCATCAGACTACTGGTCGCACCGCCCGAAATGTATTCCAGCCTGCGTCCGAGTCTTTCTTCTATATGCTCGGCAACTGCCACGAGTTCCTCTAATTTTTCGACAGTTGGTGCGATGGAACCGTAGCATCCGACATTCGTGCCGATGCCGATCAGCTTCAGATTTGTCAGTTCGTTTTCGACATAGACTGCGACATCCGCCATTTCTTCCTTATCCCAATAGCCTTCGCGCAGATCCCCCATGTCAGCCATCAGAATGACCTGGTGCACCTTGCTCTGGCGTTTCGCCTCCGCGTCCAGCGCTTCCAGCACGACCAGCTCGCTGTTCAGGCTGATATCGGTCAGGCGGATGACATCCTCGACCTCACTAAGCATCGGGATCCGGATCAGCATCAGCGGTTTTTGGATGCCTGCGTTCTTTGCGTCTTCCAGCTGTTCCAGTCTGGAGGATGCGATGAATGCAGCGCCGCCCTCGTCAAATGCTTTCGCGACCTCCGGCAGACCCGTCGCGCCCTTGATCACGCCCGCGACCTGAATACCCATGTCTCCGCATTTTTCTACGACCTTCACCACATTATGTTTTAAGTGGGCTAGATTGATCTCTAGCCTCGGATATCTTTCCCCCATTTTCTGTCCTCCTGCTTTGATGGGCGGCAGACAAGCTGTAAAAACATGTATTTGCCGCCGGTACCTATTAGGTTATTGTACCATTTTTGTGTGATGGTATCAACAAAAAGCCACTTTTTCGAGTGGCTTTTTTTCTCACTTTTTTGACAACGTTCGTGTTTTTTTGGTTTTTGACCCAAAAACTACGCGATTTCCAGTGCAATTTCCATCATTTTTGTGAAATTCTGCTGACGCTCGTCTGCGGTCGTCGCTTCTCCGGTAAACGGATTGTCCGAAATCGTACAGATTGCCAGTGCGTTCTTACCGGCTCTGGCTGCATTCATATACAGCGCCGCCGCTTCCATTTCGACTGCCAGAACGCCCATCTTCTGCCACTTGGACAGCCCCTGCGAATCGTCATAGAACATGTCGGACGAATACAGATTGCCAACCACCGGCTCTACGCCCATGCTTTTTGCCGCGCTGACCGCCTTCTGCAAAAGCGTATAAGAACAGATCGGTGCGAACGTACCCGGCAGGTCAAACTGCGCTGCAAAGTTGGAGTTGGTGCAGGCGCCCTGTCCGATGACGATATCTCTGACCTTGAGGTCCGGACGAATCACGCCGGCAGTACCGACGCGGATGATATTTTTGACATCATAAAAATTGAAAAGCTCATAAGAGTAGATACCGATGGACGGGATCCCCATGCCCGAAGCCATGACAGAGACCCGTTTGCCTCGATAATCGCCTGTATAGCCCTGCACGCCTCTGACATTGTTGACCAGGACCGGGTTTTCGAGAAACGTCTCAGCGATGAACTTGGCGCGGAGCGGATCGCCCGGCATCAAAACGGTTTCGGCAAAGTCGCCTGCTTTTGCCGCGATATGCGGTGTCGGAATATTTGACATTTGTTTGTCCTCCTATCTCCTTGTGATTTTTACAATGGTAATTTTTCTTTTTGTGTGATATGATGATATCATCTGTTATCATAGATTTTATCATAAAATTTGTGAAAATCCAAGAAAATAATCTTGTCCGCCTTGCGCATCGTTTCGCGGCCTTGGGCTGCTGCGCGTGCATGGCAGACAGAAAGGTTCTGTCATTTGAAATGAAAAACGAAATAAAGAAAAGAGTCTGCGTCTTGTATACCGGCGGCACCATCGGCATGGTGCCGACCGAACGCGGCTACGCGCCGAAAAGAAAATATTTTTCCGGGCTGCTGGAGGAGATCTCACAGCTCAAGAATCAGGATATGCCCAACTGGGACGTTGTCGAATTCGATCCGCTGCTGGATTCTGCCAATGTGGCAGTCGAGCAGTGGGTCAACATCGGCCGCGAGATCCGCGACCGCTATCACATGTACGACGGCTTCGTCGTCCTGCACGGCACCGACACCATGGCCTATACCGCTTCCGCGCTGTCGTTCATGCTCGAAGGCTTGGGGAAACCCGTCATTCTGACCGGTTCCCAGATCCCGCTCTGCGAACTGCGCAGCGACGGGCGCGATAACCTCATCAACTCAATGGTCATCGCCGCCGAAGGCCGCGTCAATGAGGTCTGCCTGTACTTTGCAGGCAAGCTCCTGCGCGGCAATCGCTCTACCAAGGTCTCTTCAGATGAGCTGATGGCTTTCGCCTCACCGAACTACCCGGTGCTGGCAGACGTCGGCATCGATATCAAGTACAACCAGCAGGCGCTCGTCATGCCGCCGCAGGCATCGGAATTCAAGCTGACCGAACTGCGTCAGGTGCCGATCGGCGTCTTGAAGCTGTTTCCGGGCATCCAGTTTGAGCTGTTTGAGCAGATCGTTTCCGAAAAGCTCAGCGGCGTAGTTTTGGAAACCTTTGGTGAAGGCAATATCCCGAGCAACAACCGCACGCTGGTCAGCAGCATCCGCCGCGCCGCAGAGAACGGTGCCATCGTATCGGTCTGCTCGCAATGCTACCGCGGCACGACCAAGCTCGGCATCTACGCGACCAGCAACGCTCTCAAGGAGTCCGGCGCCGTCGGCTGCAATGATATGACCACTGAAGCCGCCGTCACCAAGCTGTACTACCTCTTCAGCTGCGGCTACCCGAAAGAAACCATCAAAAAACTGATGACCACCAACCTGCGCGGCGAAATCAGCGTATAAGCCGCGCAGGCTACACAATCCGCCACCGGCAGCCTTCGAATATCGTATCGAAGCGGCAGATGCCTTTGTACTGGCAGTAGGTGCAGGCGGAGCGGTCGCGGGTCTTCATCGGCTCGATGTCGATCTTGCCCACGGCAAGATCACGGCAAAGCTCTGTCACTTTTTGGGAAACGGTCTCGGTCAGCGCCGCAAACTCCGTCTCACTGAGCAAGGTGTCGCCGCTGGTGGCGCTGATACCGTCCTTGCCGTTTCGCAGCGGCAGGATCTCTGAATAGCCGCTGAAGTCTCCCGCGATGCTTTCGATGACCTGCGGGTCATCGACCAGCACGCCGTTCATCTTAAAATTCTTGCGCACCTCCTGTGCCAGCTTCTCCGCATCCGGCGCTTTTGCCGACCAATCCACCATCGGCTCACTGATATGAAAATAAAAGACTCCCGCGGGCTTTCTCGCTGCGCCGCCTGTATGCTCACGCAGGCAGGCATCGAGATAGAGCATGAGCTGCAGACGGTAGCCCGCCTCTGCCTCGCTTTTGCTGAAATTCTCGTTTCCGGTCTTGTAGTCGATGATCTTTACGCGCTCGCCGCGCAGAATATCCACGCGGTCGATCTTGCCCTCAATAAATATCTGTCTGCCCTCCGCCTCCACCGCGATCGGCGGAATCGCGCGGCCGCGGCCAAACGGCACTTCAAAACGGCTGGACAGGATCTGTCCGGCCCGTACCTGCTCGATACAAACCCAGCACACCTTTT
This sequence comes from uncultured Eubacteriales bacterium, assembly GCA_900542245.1. Taxonomy (GTDB): domain Bacteria; phylum Bacillota; class Clostridia; order Peptostreptococcales; family Anaerovoracaceae; genus CAG-238. Next base: position 10,521 of record UQMQ01000028.1, on the reverse strand, counting down.
CGCAGATGTCCGCGATGCGGCGGCTGCGGTACTGTTCCTCGCTGCCAAGCTGAAACAGTCCCTCACGATAGCTCGCCGTCTCCCGCGCGACCGTCTGCTCCACGAAGGTCCGACATTCCTCGCGCGTCATCGTCATCCAAGGCGATTCCGGCGCAGTGACCGGCACATCCGGCAGGGTCAGCTTCGCTGTCAGTTCCATCAGGCACTGATGGTAGATGTCACCGATCTCCCGCGGCGCGACTGCAAAGACGCGGCGTTCCTCCGGCTTCAGACCGTACTGGATCAAATGAGAAAACGCGCAGCGCGCATAACGCTCCAGCCGCGACGGGCTGAGGCTCAGCGCGGTGTCGAAATCACGCTTGTATAAAGCATCGGCGACCTTCCTGCCGAGCGCCTCCTGCTTGTTGGTAAAAGCCAAACCCTTGCGGATTGGGGTCAGTTTCGCGTCATCGTGCTGCCGGTACCAAGCGAGCATTTCCGCCCAAGGCTCGCCGAGCGGCTTGCCCTCCATCGTCTCCTGCAGCGCTTCGGTCAAATGCCGCAGCGGCGCCACACCGCCGCAGGCCAGTGCCGTCTGCGCCTCACCCGTACGGTTGAGCACATCCTTCTCGACCGCAAGCTGCGGGAAAAGCTCCGTCAAGCGCACGAAGATGCCCGACGGCTTGCTGAGATTGCCCTCGATATCTGCCATACTGCAACTCATCCAAAGCTGCGTGCGCGGCCTTGAAAGATTGCGGTAGATCGCCAGTCGTTCCTCCAGCTGCCGCACGCTGTCCACCTTGCAGAGCGCGATGCCCTTTTCCTGAAACAGCTCCTTTTCGTCATTGCCGAACAGGCCCGGCGCCGGTTTCTCCTGCGGCAAAATGCCCTCATTCGCACCGACTACGACCAGCGCCTTGATATTGCCGCTTCTGGTGCGCTGCATCGTCCCCATCATCAGACCGTCCTTGGTCGGCGGCAGCACCCCTATTTCGATCTGCGACAGTCCCACCGTAAACAGGTCTAAAAAGCTGCGCGCATCAAAAGCCTGCTGCCCCGCGATCTCCTGCATCTGGTCGAGGATTCCGACCACCTTACCCCAGATCTGCTGTGTTTCCTCGGCAAGATCCGTCCTGCCCATCTCCTGCTGCGAGGCAATCAACGCGCCGATGCGCTCCGGCAGCTGCACCTCCTGATAGAGATATTGATACAGTGCCGCGATAAAGTCTGCAGTCGTTTCACTTTTGAAAATCTTCTCAAAGGACAGCATCGGCAGCATGGCTTTTGCACGGATCGCATTGAGGCGAGCCAGCGCCTCCTCCCCGTACTCCTGCAGACCTTTCGTAAACGGTTTTTTCCACATGCCGCCGCGGATACGGTATTTGATGACATAGTTTTCGAGATCCGTCAGCTCCTCCGGCGTCAGATCGCTGCATCCCGATTTGAGCGTACGCAGCACAGTGTCGGTGCGGTATTTTTCAATCACCACGCTGATCAGCGCGGTGATATGGCGCACGATCGGGCTCTGCAGGATATCCCGGCTGGCATCTGAGACCAGATCGATCCCGTATTCGCGGAAGATCCGCCGCAAAATCGGTCCGCGCTCCTCCTGATCGTTGCAGATGAGTTGAATTTCGTGGTAATGATAGCCCAGATCCCGCACCAGATGCAAAACATAAACCGCTGCGCTCTCGGCCTCGTTGTACAGATTCGCCGCTGTCACCAGATGCAGACCCCTGCAGTCACCAAGGCTTTTGGCAGGCTTTGCCGGCAGCGCATAAAGCTCCTGCTCGATACGGACCATGGCCGGCGCGCGGTCCGGCAGGCGGTAAGTTTCCGGTATCGCCTGCCGTTCGCAGCCGATGCCGCGCGCCTCTGCAGCCTCCTGCAGCCTGTGCATGACAAGCTCCGGCAGCGCAAACAGCTCGCTGTCTCTGCTGCTCCGATCATGGTCCGCGGTCAGCACCACCTGAACCTCGCGCGCGCTGCCCATCAATTCCCCGATGACGGACATTACTTTTGGTGCGAAGCTGTCAAAGCCGTAGATCCAGATGTCATTGTCCCGAATCAGCTGCGACTGCGGGATCTTTGCCAGAAACAAGTCGATATAGTCCTCGGAGTCGGTGTATTTGCCCGCGATCCGGCGTTCATATTCCTCATACAGCAGGGTCAGATCTGCCAGCTTTTTGGCCGCGTAAGACCCCTCCGGCAGTTCGCGGGCAATCATTGCAAGCTCCGTACTGCCGCAGTTAAACTGCTTGAGCTCCGAGATGAAATTGTTTACCAGTTCGATAAAGGAATTCTTGCGCTCCAGACCGCAGAATACTTTCAGGTGTTCCCGCTCGGTGCGTGCAATATCCGCCAGGAGCATATGCCGTCCGTACTTGTCGATGAAGCTGCGCTTGCTGCCGCCGAGCTCAGCCAGCAGGCGGTAGCCCAGCCGCGACAGCGAAAGCACCTCAATATCCATCAGAGCTTCCTTGCCGGTACGCGCAAACAGTGCGCGTTCCATCTGCAATGTAAATTGGTCGGGCACAAGTAAGAGTGCCCGACCTTGCATATGGTCAAAAATAAAATTTTCCTTATCGATATCTTCTCTTCCGTAATACAGATGCAGCATCGCGTTTCCTCTTCATCCTCTCTGCACACAAACGTCGCGCACCGTGCAGCCAAAAATCTGCCCGCCGCACGTCACGTCTGCCGCAGTTTTACTGCGCCGCGTTGATCTCGTCCAGCAGCGCGGGCAGATCCGCAGGCGCCGCGATCTCGTAATCCCATTTTGCGTCCGCGACCTCCGGCGCACCGCTGCCGGTGATCCTCCACGCCACCAATACGCTCAAAACACCTGCATTATTCGCGCACTTGATATCAAATGGACTGTCCCCGATCATGATACAGTCCTCACGTGAGACGCCCAGCTTCTGCATGCACAACAAGATCGGCTCCGGATTCGGCTTATGTACGTTTGTATCCTCACAGGACACCATATCGTCAAAGTACGATGCAATGCCGAACATGTCCATATAGCGCTGTGCCGACTCTCTGGTCCTGGAGGTCACGATCGCCAGCCGGTAGCCTGCGTTTTTCAAATCCCGCAGCATATCCAGAATACCCGGGAAAATCGTCACCAGCTCGTCTGCATTTTCCTGCTGGAACGTGCGGTAGACTCCGGCGGATTCCTCCGGATCGACCGCCGGAAACTCTCTTGCCATCGTCAGAAGCAGTGGCTCGCCGAAGCATGCCGTGATCTTCTCGAGGCTTTCTTCCTTGCCCGTATAGTGACGGTAAGTATGCTGCCACGACGCAATGATGACATCGTTCGTGTTGACCAGCGTCCCGTCAAAATCGAATAAAATCGTTGTAATCTTGCTCATGCGTTAATTCAATCCTTTCATCGTCAGGCCGACGCGGTGCTTGTCGTAGTCAATGGAAATGATCTTGACCTTGACCGTATCGCCGACTGAAACCACGTCCATCGGGTGTTTGATAAACTTATCGCTTAATTGCGATATATGCACCAGACCATCGTTTTTGACACCGATATCGACAAACGCGCCGAAGTCCACGACGTTTCTGACCGTTCCGGTCATCTCCATGTCAATTTTCAGATCCTCAAACTGCTTGACATCGCCGCGGAACACGACTGGCGGCGCGTCCTCACGCGGGTCGCGCGCCGGTTTTTTCATTTCCTCAATGATGTCGGTCAGCGTCAGCGCACCGACGCCCAGATCGCCTGCCATAGCGGCAATGCTCTGTGTCAGCGACTTCGCCGGATAAGCCTTTTTGATCTTTTTTTCCATATCCTTATCGCCGCCGTGCTGGATCGCGTCAGCCTCCACGCCGAGCTTTTCCATCATGGCCTGCGCCGCGCCGTAGGATTCCGGGTGTACCGAAGTCGCGTCCAGCGGATTCTTGCCGCCTGTGATGCGCAGGAAACCGGCGCACTGGTTGAAAGCCTTTTCTCCGAGCTTCGGCACCTGCATCAGCTGCTTACGGTCGGTGAATTTGCCGTTTTCTTCTCTGTATTTGACGATATTCTTGGCAATGCCCATGTTCACGCCCGCGATATACGAAAGCAGTGACGGCGATGCCGTATTCAGATCCACGCCGACGCGGTTCACGCAGTCCTCGACCACATTCGTCAGTGCACCCTCCAGCAGCTTTTGGTTAATGTCATGCTGATACTGCCCGACACCGATGCTCTTCGGGTCGATCTTGACCAGCTCCGCCAGCGGGTCCTGCAGCCGTCGTCCCAGCGACATCGCGCCGCGAGTCGTCACATCCAGATCCGGATATTCCTCTGTCGCCAGTTTGGAGGCAGAGTAGACCGACGCGCCCGCTTCGTTGACGATCGTATATTGGATATCGTAACCGTTCTTTTTAATGAAGTTTGCGACCACCTCTTCGGTCTCGCGCGAGGCTGTTCCGTTGCCGACCACGATGATGTCCGTATGGAACTTTTCGACAATCTTTTTGAGTGTCGCCTCGGTACCCGCGACATCCTTCTTCGGCTCGGTCGGATAAACCGTCGTGTATGCCTTGAGCTTGCCTGTTTCGTCGAGCACCGCCACCTTGCAGCCGGTCCGATAGCCCGGGTCGATCGCGATGACTTTCTTGCCCCGCACCGGCGGCGTCATCAGCAGGCTCTCCGTATTCTTCGCGAAAATCTTGACTGCCTCCGCCTCTGCGCGTTCCGTCAGCAGATTGCGCATCTCGCGCTCGATGGACGGTGCCATCAGCCGTTTGTAGGCATCGGCAATGGTGCCTTGCAGCATCTCGTAAAAGATGCTTTTTTCGTTTCGGATGACGGATGCCGCGATCAATTCGTGGATCTTCTCGGTCTCTAAGGAAAGCTTGACCTTCAGCTTTTTCTCTTTTTCGCCGCGGTTGATCGCCAGCACGCGATGGTTCGGAATCTTCGCCAAAGCCTCCGCGCGGTCATAATACATCTCGTAGACGGTCTTTTCCTCCGGATCGACCGCCTCGGTGACAAGGGTCGCGATTGCAAGCGTTTTGGCTCTGACATCCTTCGTGATCTCCGGATCGTCAGCGATCATTTCCGCGATGATATCACAAGCGCCCGCCAGCGCTTCCTGCGGTGTATGGACTTCTTTCTCCGGATCTACAAACGGCGCGGCCGCGTCCTCCGGCGTGCCATCGGTCAGCTGCTGCGCGTAAAGAATCATAGCCAGTGGTTCCAGTCCCTTTTCCTTAGCCTTGGAGGCACGTGTCGCCTTCTTTTGCTTGAACGGTTTGTATAAATCCTCGACGCGCTGTAGCACCTCTGCCTTTTCGATTTCCGCTTTGAGTTCCTCCGTCAGCTTGCCCTGTTCTTCAATTAGGCGCAGCACTTCTTCCTTGCGTTCCTCGAGATTTCGCAGATATTTGAGGCGTTCGTCCAGATCACGCAGCACCACGTCGCTGAGTCCGCCGGTGACCTCCTTGCGGTATCTGGCGATGAACGGAATGGTATTTCCTTCATCGATGAGTGCTACGGTTTGTTCCACCTGCGCGGTGCGAATGTGAAATTCTGCCGCCAGTTTTGCGATAATGTCCATATATGGTTTCCTTTTCTGTTTGTGTTTGTGTTTGTACTTGTGTTTTTCTTGCGGATTGCTCGCGCGCAGCCGCACGCACGGCTGGAACGCGACCGCAATGGCCTATGCCTGCTCCCGCGAACTCTTTCTGGACGGTTACTACAAGTCGATCGCCTTCGGCAGCTGCAGATGTCCGCAGGCTCTCGTATTACAGCACCCTCTGTATCCGCTACGCTTCTTCACGCTGTTTGAGCTTGGCATTGATGAAATAGTCAAGATCGCCGTCCAGAACGGCATTGACGTTCGCGGTTTCCGCGCCGGTCCGGTTATCCTTGACCATCGTGTACGGCTGCAGGACATAGGAACGGATCTGTGAACCCCAGGCGTTCATCATATAGTCGCCCTTGAGCTCGGCGAGGTTCTCCTTGTGCTCCTGCTCCGCAAGCTCAGTCAGACGCGCCGTCAAAATCTTCATCGCCATTTCCTTGTTCTGGTGCTGGCTGCGTTCATTTTGGCAAGTGACGACGATATTGGTCGGCAGATGTGTGATACGGATCGCTGAGTCCGTCTTGTTGACGTGCTGACCGCCCGCGCCGCTGCTGCGGTAGGTGTCGATCCGCAGATCCTCCGGATTGATTTCCACAGTAATATCCTCATCCAGCTCCGGCACGACTTCAATCAACGCGAACGAAGTCTGACGTTTTCCCGCCGCATTGAATGGAGAAATCCGCACCAGACGATGCACGCCTTTTTCATTCTTCAGATAGCCGTAGGCGTTCTCGCCTTCAACCAAAAGGGTCGCGCTCTTGATGCCGGCCTCGGTATCGTCCTGCAGGTCGAGCATCTTCACGCTGTAGCCCTTCTTTTCGCACCAGCGTGTGTACATTCTGAGCAGCATGGATGCCCAGTCCATCGCATCGACGCCACCGGCGCCCGCGTGAACGGACAAAATCGCGCCGCAGTGGTCATACTTGCCGGTCAGCAAGGTCTTGAGCCTCAGGTCTTCCAGCTTTTTCTCAAAATCCGCATAGTCTGCTTCGATGCCCGCGGCCATTTCGGCAAGCTCTTCCGACGAAGCGCCGCTCGCCTCCTCCATCTCGGTCAGCTCGATCATCTCGCCGATATCGCTGAGCGATTTTTCGAGACTTTCGTAGTTCTCGACCGTCGCCTCCATGCTTCTTTTTTCTTTCATGACCTTTTGGGCATACTCCGGATTGTTCCAAAAGTCCGGTTGTTCGATCTCCCGGTTCGCTCGTTCTAATTCTTCTCTCAGTCTTGCGAGGTCAAAGAGAGTCACCGACTTCTTTGAGCGTTTCCGCAAGCGACGGAAGCATCCCCCTGATACTGTCCAGTTGTATCATCGTCTCACTCCTTTTCTTAAATTCTGTATTTGCTAGCCGCGTTTGCAGCTTTCTTATTAATCATGCATGAAAATATCGCTGTGCGATGTTTCCGAAATAGCGACGAAAGCACCTTGTGAGGCGGCGCTTACGGTTGCGCGCCATGTGCGCATAGAAATCGCAGATTGCGTTATGCGCGCTTTTGTCCCTCCATACGCTTAGTATAGCCGTTTTTAAAACAGCCGTCAGCATTTTTAAGGACATAAAAATGTGTTCGTCCGCACTTTTAAGGACATAAAAATGTAATTTTATTTCTTGTTCACAAAAAATTGATTAAATACATACGCAATCATGCGGTGGCAGCACCTGCAGCCGATGTCGAATACACAAACCTGACAGAATTTCAGATAAAAAATCTTTTGCAAGGCACGCATCAGTGCAAATTTTTTCTTCATTTTGCGAATACATACAAAATACAGGCAGTCATCTTTTCTCGCAATCGCCTCTGCGCAAAGTCTCCCGCTGTCAAGACTATATCGAAGACCCGATAACGTCATGGGGTCACAGGCGCCGACCGCATCACCGACGAAGTAAACATCTTCACCGACTTTCCCTTCGCCGATTTCCATCGGCGTGAAAGCTCCGCGCAGCCTGCTCATATCCGCCTGCAATCCGAGTTTCTTCATGAAATCCGCAAAAACCTCATGATAGTTTACTGATTTGTCAAAAACATCCGTCAGTCCGACATTGGTAAAACCACCATAAGAGCTGACCCACCCGTACCCGCGCTTTGTCATACCGAAATGAATCTGAATCTCTTCGGGCGCAACGTGTGGGAAAACAAGCTGCATGGCAATATTCTTTTTGCGATCTGGCTGCAGACGGCTTCCGAATCCGCTCGTTCCATCTGCAAAAATAATCTTTTGATATGTAAGCCTTTCACCGTTGGAAAGTTTCAGTTCTTTTTTGTCTGCATCATGCTCCGAGATAGTCGTATTCTCTTTTATTCGGATGCCCTTTGATTTTGCAAGCTCTGCAAAGGCGTTGTCCAGTTCTACCCGATCAATCATGCGATTTGTGTATAAAAATTGATTGGCAATCGTCTGTCTTTTTTTCAGCCTGTAAAAAATGTTAAACTCCTTTATCAGACTGTAATGTGCCTCTTCAATATTTAATCCGAAAGTCTCATAGACCGCTTTCGTCTTTCCGGTAATATATCCGGCGCAGCACTTGTAGCGCGGAAATGCGAATCGCTCCATTACGATAATGTCTGAAATACCTTCCGCAAGCAGCGTCAATGCCGCCGCCAGCCCAGATGGGCCTGCCCCGACGATGATAACCTCAAACTCTGTCTTTTGCTTCATATTCACCTCTCAGCCCGATCTTTTTATTATATTCCACCCTTCTTCGCGATTTCTTTCTTTGCTTTATGCAGCGAAGCGCTGCCGTTACTTTTCCAAACGAAGCACTAATTCATGCAGCCCATATAAAGGTCCCTGCTCCAAAAATCCGTCCTCATTAAAATCTTCAGTCATAAACCGCATCGCTTCTTTCTGTAAAAACGGAACCACCGCGATATCCCCGCGCACGCCGAGGGCAAGGCATAGCATAGACTGCATGTAAGCGCTGCGCACATTTTTATACTCCGTCAAAATCCAGTCGCAGCAGTCGGTTTTCGCATGCAGGAAAAAATAGAGCGCATTCTCGATGAAAATATCCTGCGCGTTCCGTAATGCTTTTTCTTTGATAAAATCAATCAAGTTCTCTTCATTCTCAAGCAGTTTCTTTCTGAATTTTTGCCGATTCTGTATCTTCATTGGTTTGCGCATCAGCTTGAAAAACTCATCCGTGTTTTTTGCCTCCGAGATCATCTTTTCGACTGTCTTTTCCTCTTCCGTTGCTGCGAAAAGCTCCATCGTAGCCTCGTCAAGTTTCTCGTTTATTTCCGGAAAAATATATTGCGTATACTCCAAGCCGGCTGCCGACAATGGCTCGAGTTCATAAAAGTTCACAAATTCCTTTGCACTTTTCAAAATGCTGCGTTTGCCGCGCTCGCTCATTTCGCCGGTACCTGAAAAGCCGTATTCCAGTTTCAGTCTTTCGTAAATTTCAAATACAATCGGACAAATTGCGGTATTTTGTACGATATCCATCAGACTGCCCATTCTTCCCGGCTGATTTGTAAAAGGATAATCCCTGCATGCCTCCGGTTTACAATGACCCAGAATGCAAGCTCCCTCCTGATTTAAAAAAGCGCAAGAATCCCCCTGTGTCAGATAGTTTTCGTTTTTGGGTTCCTTTTTCAAAAATGTGCTGATTACAAGAGACTTTGACATCTCAAGTTTTTTTGCGATCTTCTCTAAATCCTTCTTCGGAATTTCAATGGTATATTCCCTGCAGCAGTTTCGGCATTTGCTGCAGTCATACTGGGGAAAAATCTCTTCATGCAGCCGTTTGAACTGCTTGTCCAGTTCTTTTTCGTCCGCACACATCTTTAAAAAAGTACGGAACATCCAGTTTTCTTCCTCTTGTTTCTCTGCTGCTTCCCTTACTCTGTTCGGTTCTATCATCTTAATCTGTACTTCCTTTTCTGCTTCTGAAATTTCTGTTTCAAAATTCTCTGCCGCCGAAACGTGGATCGGCGGACCGGACTCCCTTATTTTATCAGAAAATCGCCTGACGCGCCACCCTAATGAGAAATTTCCTGCATGGTTCTAACTGGTTCTGAAACGCGATCATATGGAAGTCCCTTGTCATTCCTTTTTTCTTTGTTCCTTTGCAAGCTGCAGTTTTTGGTTTCTTGAACGCACTTTCTCCGGCTCTGAATACTGAATGATTCCTTCTGTCATCAGTTCTTTTAGCGCTTTCGATAAGGTGGAAGTTACTTTCGTATATCCCAGCTTAGACGCCAGTCCCGAAGTGGAAATGTTTCCGCTTTCAGCTAGCGTAATCACGATAAGCTCTTTCAGCTCCGGCAGGCTGCGACGCTGTTTTTTCTTTGGATCGACAGTTTCCGGCACGAGAAATTGCTTATGAACAGGTAAAATCACTGTAAAGTAAGTCCTATCTTCATCTGTTTCAAACAATGGCAATTCTGATCCATTCGCTTCCATCGCATGGAGAATTGTGGGAATTCCGGTGTTCCGTCCCTCTACCAGCTTCAGCTCCTTCAAAAAATCCCCGATTCTCCTGTTTCGATAACGCCTTGAAATCAATCGGCGGTTCATCAGATCCTCATTGCTGATCGTCCGGTCCGGCCCCGGCAGGCTGGTGATTTCCATACGCTCCGGCGTGACCGTAACCGTGATCGGTTCTCCAATTTGGTAGGACTTGTGATAAACAGCATTGGACAGGCTTTCCTCTACCGCCGCATACGGCAAGTTAAAAATGCGTACGGCTTCTGCCTGATTAGAAATCTTGATCACCTTTTCCTTAATAATGTAATTTTTAATATAGCTAAGTGCATCCCGCAGCTGACGATTGAGAGGCCCTGTAAAAATCTTTTCTGTCATGCCAATACCGGTTGGGTCCGGCTTATCAACCACTTCAATACGGGCATACGGAAAGAAATCCTCCGGACGCTCATTAAAAAACATTAACCCTACGTTCAGTGGCTTTCTCCATTCTAAAGGTCCTCCAATTAGGCGCATAGAGACAGCGGTTTC
>UQMQ01000027.1 GCA_900542245.1 uncultured Eubacteriales bacterium | reverse complement strand
TCTTCCTTGCTGTTGAAAGTTTAATTCTGCTGTTTCTGATTTTTTCATTGTGTTTCCGGCTCCTTCTCTTGATACGCAGGGGGCATGGCTTCTTTAGGTTTTCCTTTGCCACGCGCGTGTTCGCGTATTTGTGGTTCATGTCTCTTATAAGCTTGTGTGGGTGGATTCACGGCGAAGTACCTGCTTGTGAGGTGGTTTCAATGTAACAGAAAAGCAATATAAAATCAACTAATTTTTCCAAATATGCTGTATTTTGATATTTAATTGTAAGATTTTGAACTTGAATTGTAAATGCTCTTTTGGCGCTTCCCTAGTCCGGTCTGCGTCCGCAGGATATGCCTATCGTGACGCAAGCACTATCACATAGCGATAGTTCTATACAACAAAAAACCCGGGACCGAAGCTCCGGGTCTGTTTCCTGTGATTAGTCGAGGTTGTATTTGTTCTTGAACTTTTCAACACGACCGCCGCGGTTGATCATCTTCGCTGCGCCGGTGAAGAACGGATGGCATGCTGAGCATACGTCGAGTCTCAGTTCTTCCTTGGTTGACTTTGTAACGAAAGTGTTACCACATGCGCAAGTTACTTTACATTCCTTGTAATCAGGATGGATTCCTTCCTTCATGTTCGTCTCTGCCTTTCCTGTCGGGCTTACAACCTGCCGACATATTTTCGTATTTCGCCGCAAAAACTTTTACAGCCCCTATACTATACCACAAGCCCGCGACGAAAGCAAGCAGAATTTTTGTAAAATCGATTTCGGCAATATGCGGCGTTACATCACACAGGCAGTTCACATGCGGAAAACGCAGGACGCATATCTTCTATCCTTGCCTTACCGATCCCATATCGTTTCGCAAAGCGTTCCCAATTATTTTTCACTGTACTGCGTATCATGTCCACCGTCTGCACAGCCTCCTGCTGTCCGATACCAAATCGGCAGGCTGTTTCCAGCGCCAAGGCAAACGAGATCCTATTATCCGCTTCGCTAACATGCAAAGACAATTCATCGCCATAAGGCACAGGATTCACATCGTACAGCGGTGAAAGTCTCCAGCCGTTGTTTTCGAGCAAAAAAGCGTGGTTTCGCAGATGGTCATCTGTATTGGAAATCGCCATGCTAAAAACAATCCGCTTCCACAATTCAAGCAGATCCTCCTTCGGACAGCTTCCGTTTGCTTCTTCCTCCGAGAAGTGATCAAAAACATAAATGGTTTTGCTGTGATTCATGCATTGCCTCCTCACTTTGCGTGCTTCTTTGTGACTAGTTTTAAGTCCTGCAGCTGTCTGCCGAGCACATCGTCCTTCGCTACCAGCAGCAGGTCTCGATCCATATTGTTCAAGGCATGTAGAACCGCTGCGTAGATGCCCATGGCGACAGACGGATTTCCGTTTTCTACCTTCCAAAGGGACGCTCTGCTGATACCAGCCCGTTCTGCAACCAGAGATACACACGAAACCGCATTGCAGGCGCCCGTCTGCTGTGCTATACTGAAACTACAAAAAGTAGTACTTGCTCGCTGTGCTATGCCAAAAACTACGAAAAATAGTACGGGCTTGCTGTGCTATATCGAAAGCCGCTGCTGAAAGTAGCACGCGCGAAGAATAACCGAGAAACTTGTGAGGGACCACACGATGAATCACCAAACCGATGGATATACACACCTTTATCACACGCTAGCCGCCTGTATGACCGAAAAAGACTTCCTGCGCCGCATCAAGCTGACTGCGCCGGACATGGCCGCCCTGCTGCAGACAGCGGACACGAACCGTCTGGCAGAGGCTCTGCTCGCAGGCACCGACGAGCGCGGTAGATTCTCTGCCAAAAAAGTGCTCGCGCTGCTGCAGCCGCAGCTGGACCGGTTTTGCGAGCCGCCCGCAGAGGGCTGGCTCCAGCACGCCTATAACCATGTGCTCGGCAGACTTTTCCCGGAGAAGGCCTCCGGTATCCCGGAAACGCCGGAGCAGGCGGCAGCCCGTCTGTTTCTGCTGCAATTCCTCAAAGGTCTGTATCGTTTCGAGCGCGAGACGCTTCCGTTCGACCCGACGCTGGACTTTGCGGTACTGACACAGGAGGAACGCAGGATATACACCGGCAGCGGTGAATATTCGATGCTGCTGCACATGGCAGACAAGCACTTTGTCTATGAGTTCATGCGTCTGGGCATCGAACTGACCCCATTCAATACGCTGGGACACATCGCAGGCGTTCATTACGTCGCCATGCATGCCGCCCGGCAGCTTGCCGCTCTGCACGTTCCGCTGGATTTAGGACTGGTATCCGGCGCGGCAGCCGGACACGACATCGGCAAATATGGCTGCAAGAAGAGTGAAGAGAAACGCATCCCGTATCTGCATTACTACTATACCGACCTTTGTTTCAATCGCTTCGACATGCCGATGATCGGGCACATTGCCGCGAATCACTCGACCTGGGATCTGGAGCTGGACAATCTGTCCGCGGAATCCCTGCTTTTGATCTACGCGGATTTCAGGGTCAAGAGCAGCCGCGACGCTGCAGGGCAGGAGGTCGTTCATTTTTACAGCCTCGCGGAGTCCTTTGATGTCATCCTGAACAAACTCGACAATGTCGATGCTGCCAAGGAGCATCGTTATCATAAGGTCTACAACAAGCTGCGGGATTTTGAAAGCTACATGCAGTCGCTCGGCGTTCTGACCGACCTGCCGCAGCTGCCGCGCAAACTGCCGCCGAAGCCGCTCACGATGCCCGCCAAGGATTATGCGCTGCTCAGCGGCGATGCCGTCGTCAAGGAATTTAAGAACCTCTCGATCGCGCATAATATCCGGCTGATGAACAAATTCTACAATCAAGAGGATTTCGCAAACCTGATTGAAACGGCACGCAGCGAAAAGAATTGGAAGAACCTGCGGACCTATATTTCGATTCTGGGCGAATACTCCACCTATATGACCGAAAAGCAAAAGCTGATGACGCATCGCTTCTTGTTAGAGCTGCTCGTACACAAAGAAAGCGATATCCGCAACCAGGCAGCAGAGGTCATCGGACAGATCATCGCGCAGTTCAACGAGGAATACAAAAAAGAGCTGCCGGCCGGTGTCGCGCCGCCGCACAAAGATATCACCAACCTTTCCCTGTGGGCGGATACCCTGCGCGCGATTCTGATTCCGGATCACAAGCTGACCGACCAGCACAAAAAATGGCTGGAAAACAGCCTCAAGAGCATCGCCTATGCTTTGCTTTCTTCTGTTTCCCCGGATAGACGCACCGCATACGCCGATCAGCTGCTGGACTGGTACCGCAGCGATAGTCTCACCTATCGCAATAAGGAATCCCTGCTGCAGACAGCGGTCATGCTCGAGCCGCACTTTTTCACGCCGGAGCAGATCGCGCATCTGCGCGCGTTTGCCGACCGTATGATCACCGGTGATGATCTGGGCCTCAAGGCTGCCGCCATCGATATGAAGCACCATTATCTCGGCGCACGCTTCGGCGCAGCCTACGATCGCGATATCAAAGCCTGCCTGGGCTTCGATCCGGAGACCGCGCTGACCCGAGAGGATCTTTCCGAAATGTATCTGGACAACCTCAAGGCAAGCACCCCGTGGCCGGTCAAAATCGCCAATATCCAGCTCATGCTGCGTGCGCTGGCGCATAGCGGCGGTGACGGGCAGGCGCTGCATGTCGCGACGCATCTGGGCAATCTTGTCAAAGTCAGCGAAACTGTCGTTGTCCGCAAGTCAGCCGGACGCGCACTGGTCTCCATGATCGACCGCCTGCCGCTCGAACAGCGCAACGAGATTGCCGTCGAACTCAGCAAAGGTCTGGAAATCGGCGACTATCAGTTTTCCAAATATATCCCGGACTATCTGGGCGTTCTGATGCTGCATCTGCCGCCGCGCGAATTAGACGAGCTGCTTTTGGATCTGGCGAAATTCTTCAGCTCTACCAACAGTCAAGTCGTCGGTGCTGTTCTCCACACGCTGGGCGTTGTCCTAGAGCATTACGACCGCTATCAGAGCCTGTTCGGCACACAGGAAAGCGCCGCAGCGCGCGACAGACGCAAATACAAGATCCTGAGCCTGATCGTGCGCGGTTTTGCCAATTACGATGATGCCATCAGTCAGGAGGCGCTCTGGAGCATCGGCATGAACCTCTTCGGCTCTGCCAAACTCAGCCTTGCTGAAAAATATGATCTGTTCTGCCACTGCGGCAAGCGCATTCTGACCCTGTATGAATCGCAGAGAGAAAATGAGCTGAATTTTTTCCACAATGCGGCAGTGCTGAAGCATCTGTACCGCTTTATCTGCGACTACGAGCTGGAGATCGGGGCCTTCGCCATCCAAGATGCCGAAAAGGTCGCCTTTTTCCCTGGCACCTTCGACCCGTTCAGTCTCAGCCACAAGGCCATCGCCCGCGAAATCCGCGACATGGGCTGTGAGGTCTATCTGGCGCTCGACGAGTTCAGCTGGTCCAAAAAGACGCAGCCGCGTCTGCAGCGCCGCAGGATCATGAGCATGTCCGTATCCGACGAGGAAAGCATCTATATTTTCCCGGACGATTTCCCGGTCAACATTGCCAACCCTGCGGACCTTACCAAGCTCAAAAAGCTCTTCGCAGGCAAGGAGCTCTACTTCGTCGCGGGCAGTGATGTCATCGAAAATGCCTCCTGTTACCGCATGGAGCCGCAGCAGAACTCGATCCACACGATGAACCACATCATCTTCAAGCGCAGCTCCGACGAGCGGCGGGATGCCTCCGCGGAGCAGACGCATTATCCGATCAGCGGCAAGATCATCAATCTGCATCTGGAGGAATACTTCGAGGACATCAGTTCCACCCGTATCCGCGAAAACATCGACTCCGGCCGGGACATCTCCAACCTGATCGATCCGGTCGCGCAGAACTATATCTTTGAAAACAGTCTGTACATGAGAGAGCCAGCCTACAAGCATGTTCTGCAGGCGCGTGATATGCAGCTGGAGCCTTTCACACAGGCTGACCCTGCCGTCCTGGAGGGGTTGCAGGCAGACCTCACCGCACAGGGCTACGATCCGGCGACGGTGCGCGCCTACCTTGCTGAACCAAACGTCAGCATGCTCTGTATGCACGAGACTGCCGGGCAAAAGCGCATTACTGCCATTGCTGCCGTCAAGCGCGTGGACAGCATCGACCTGCTCACAACCTTTGGAGATCAGGACATCGCCGCCTATATCCGCAGCATGGCAGCCGGATCGATCGCAGTCATCGGCGGACTGTTTTTTGCCGCACATTCCACCATTACCAACCGCGAGCAGATCATACTGGTGGAGATGCTTTCGGAGCTGTTGGCGCGCGACTATACCTATGTAGTGTACCATCCTTGCCACGAGGCAGGGCTTGATGAAGTGTTGCTGCGCACAGTTACCAAACAGGGCTTCCGCAAGATCTCCCCGGGCAGCGGACGGCCGATCTACGCCGTCGACATGCGTTCTCCGGTCATCATATTCAAGAATACCGATACACTCATCAAGCATCCGCTGAACAAGCGCCCTGCCGTTCTCGCGGCGCTCGAACAGGCGCACGACCGCCTGCTGCGCATCCTCACCGAGATTTATCCGAGCGAGCTGGTGCTTTCCTACAGCTCAGAGATCATGTATCACAAAATGATCCATCTGATCGCCAGGCTGAACCATGTAGCACCGGCGCCGTATGCCGTCAAATCCTATGGCAAATACATGGCAGTTCCGTTCGGCAAAGTCCTCGAGGGCACCGCCGTACCGAACACTGTGACCAAAGCGCTGCACACCGAAAAATACTTCTACGAAGATATTTCCGGCTTTACGATCGAAGAGCGCAGCTACTATTCCACCCTTGAGAACCAGATCCGCACGATCAGATCCTTCAACCGTCCGGTCATCCTCGTCGATGACCTCCTGCACAAGGGCTACCGCATGAAAGAGATCGACCCGATCCTCAAGGCAAACGGCGTTGTTGTCGCAGATACCGTCGTCGGCGTGCAGACCGGCCGCGGGCGCGATCTGATGACCCTCAAGGAGCGCAGTGTCGATAGTGCCTACTTCCTGCCGAATCTGAAATGCTGGATCGATGAGAGCGCACTGTATCCGTACATCGGCGGTGACAGCATGAAAGCCAAGGGCATGCCGGTCGCGGTCTGCGACCTGATCCCATCCCTAAACCTCGTGCTGCCGTTTGCGATCCCGTCCTTCTTAGGCAATATCTCCAACGCGCATTACTACGACTTTTCCATGACAGCCCTGACCAACGCGCGGGATATTCTCAAGACCTTAGAAGAGGAATACCAAAAGACCTTCGAGCAGAAGCTGACGCTCAAGCGGCTCGGTGAAGTGATCACCAGCCCGAAGAACCCGGATCTGCTGCGTCACACCAGCATGGACGAAAACATGGCTGCCTCGGACTTCGTCACAATGGATATCGAAAAACTGATACGCATGAAAAAACTTTTTAAGTAAATGAAGTAAACAAGGAAAGGAAAAGGACGGATATCAAATGATGCATGACCAATCTGCCGTTTGTGCCTCTGCACAGACCCCATCAAAGACAATGACACCGCGGCAGCTTTCACAGCTTTGCCTAGGGCACGATCCCCTGACGCTGCCCGCGCCGCGCAAACAAGACCATCTGCGCGTTCATATCGCCGCGCTCGGCGATGTCGGCGCCTCCCTGCTTTTGGGTCTGCGCCTGCTCGGCGGCGCAATCATCGACCGCATCGGGATTTATGATCTTGACCCAAACACGATTTTACGCTATGAAGCGGAAATGAACCAGATCGGCTGGCCGTTCAGCACGCATCCGCTGCCGGAAGTCGTTCCGGTCACAGAGGAGGAAATCTTTGACTGTGATCTGTTCGTCTTCTGCGCGACCAAGGCTGTGCCGCCCATCGGCAGCGGCGGTGATGTCCGCATGCTACAGTTTGAAGCGAATCGAAAAATTGCCGCTCACTATGGGCAGCTTGCGAAAGCCGCCGAATACCAGGGTCTTTTTGCGGTCGTCTCCGACCCGGTCGACCCGCTCTGCAAGGAAGTCCTGCTGTCATCGGGTCTCGCCCCGGCGCAGATCCGCGGCTATGGTCTGGGCGTCATGAATAAGCGCGCGGAATACTACGCCAAAAAAGACGCACGCTTCGCGGATTACCTGACCGAGGGACGCGCCTTCGGTCCCCATGGTGCGGATCTGGTCATCGCAAACAGCATCGCGCATTACGATGATACACTTTCGCGCGAACTGACTGACTTGACCGTCAAAGCGAATCTGGCGATTCGCGAGCTGGGCTTCAAGCCGTATCTGGCGCCTGCCTTTTCGTCCGGCGCGATTTCCCTGCTGCTGACGCTGCAGGGTGCGTGGCATTACAGCTCGGTCTACTTTGGGAAAGGTGCCGATGGCGCGTTCCTCGGTCTGCGCAACCGCCTGTCCGCGGAACAGGTCGAATACGAGGATCTCCTGCTGCCGCCTGCACTGTACGCGCGGATCGAACACGCCTACCACAATCTGTGCGCACTGATCTAATGTGAAGCCGCTGCCCGCAGCAACCAGGTGTCTGCTGCCGCGCACACAAAGCTTCTGTTTCCGGCAATCAATCTGCTGCCCGTTTCCGCGCGGCAGACACAAAAAAAGAAGGTGAAACCATGGAATTTTATCTGATTCAAACCTTTACGACCGCTGCACGCCCGCACTTCGCGGAGGCACTGCGCCTTGTGCAGGACACAGTCTCCGCAGAGGAAGAAGCGCGCCTCACCGTCCTCTCCTCCGCGGAGGCTTTCGCGCGCGCGGCACGAAGCGGCTCGCTGCGTGACGCTGTCCTGCTCTTTGCCGCCCAAACGGACACCGCCGGCATGGACGCGGATACCCTCGCGCTGCTGCGCTTTCTGCATCTGCATGAAAAGGAACAGCCGCTCGCGGGTTCCCGCGCGGGCATTTTGATTGACGGCGAAAACGATTTTTTTACCAAGGATCTCGGCCGCCGCTTTGCCTTTGCCGCCAGCCTCTGCGGCTGCGCCCTCCCCGGCAAGCCGCTGGTGGAGTCTACCTCAGATTTGCACAGCTTCACTGTATTAGCTTCGCTCTGGCAGACAGACAGATATGCCGCCTACCTCAAAAGCTGCCGTCTGCTCGTTGAGAAGCTGCGCACTTTCGCACCGGTGCAGATCACTCGCCCGAAGCTTCTTGCTGTCCACGCGGGCAATCACAAGACCTCCAACAGCCTGTCCCTGTGGCAGCTGACTGCCGCTGCACTGGCTGATAAAGCAGACATCGCAGAGATCTCCCTCCGTAACGGTCAGATCTGGGACTGCCGCGGCTGCAAATACGAGGACTGTCTGCATTTCGGCGAGCAGGGCGATTGCTTCTACGGCGGCGTCATGACCGAAAAGGTCTATCCCGCGATCATCAAAAGCGATGTAGTCGTACTGATCTGTCCGAACTACAACGATTCTGTGAGTGCGAACATCATGGCGTTTATCAATCGGCTGACCTCGGTCTTTCGTGTCAACGATTTCAGCGCGAAACGCGTCTACGCGATCATCGTCTCCGGCTACAGCGGCGGTGATCTGGTCGCGCAGCAGATCATCGGCGCGATGAACATGAACAAAAATATGCTTCTGCCGCCGTGCTTTGCGCTGCTGGAGACCGCCAACGCGCCCGGCGAAGCTCTGCAGATCCCCGGGATAAAAGAAAAAGCAGCGAAATTCGCTGCTTCGATTGTATCGTTTCCGGACAAGCACTAAATCAGCCGCCGCATCTATGACATTCCAACAGCTCCGGCGGCTGCATTTCCTCCCTGCAGTTCTCTTTCACTTCCCTGTCATCACCGTCGCTGTCACGATGCGGTCCTTGCCGGTCAGGTCAGTCAGCCCGATGATCTTTTCAAAGCGTCCGCTTTCGTGCAGCAGCGCTTTGACCGCCTCTTTTTGATCATAGCCGATCTCCATCATCAGCACACCGTTCTTTTTGAGATGGTCCGGTGCTTCCGCAATGATCCTGCGGTAAAACTCCAGCCCGTCTGCGCCGCCGTCCAGTGCCAGCATCGGCTCGTGCACGCGCACCTCCGGTTCCAGCGTGTTGATCACCTCATGCCGGATGTATGGCGGGTTGGAGATGATCAGCTGATACTTTCCCTTCCCGAAGCGTCTATGGAAATCAGACGCTGCAAACAGATCGCTCTCGACAAACTTCACGCCCTTGCAGCCGTTTGCCGCGGCATTTTTTTTGGCAACCGCCAAGGCCTTCGCGCTCACATCCGCGCAGGTCACCTTTGCGCCCTTATGCAGCTTCGCAATGGAAACGCCGATTGCGCCGCTGCCGCAGCAGAGGTCCAAGACCTCGACACTTCCGTGAAAGACCTTTTCATCCGCGTAGTCTGCGCCGCGCAGCTTACCGGTTCCAAGCAGCGCCAGCGCGTCCTCGACCATCGTCTCCGTATCCTGCCGCGGAATCAGCACATCTCCATTGACGGCAAACGGCAACCCCATGAACTCCTGCGTTCCGGTGATATGCTGCAGCGGTACACGCGATGCGCGTTCCTCCACCAGCTTAAAATACGCTTCACACTGGTTATCCTGCAGGATGCGCTGCCACGCCATCATCAGGCCGGTGCGATCGAGCCCCTCCATATAGCAATAAAGCTCTTTCGCGTCGATTGCCGCGTCGGCAACCCCCGCGTCGGCAAGCATCTGTTCTCCGATGCGGATCACTTCCTTTAACGCCAGACTCACGCCTCTTCCTCCTTCGCGACCTCGTTCTCCGCGGGCGCTGCCGCGGAAACCTCTGCCTCCTGCGCCGCCGATTCTGCCGCCTCTGCTGCCTTGCCGACCGGGCCCTCATATTTGATATCGCCTTTGGACGGGTCGTAATACCGCACCTCGCCTTCCACCGGTCTGCCGTCCAGATCGCAGACGCCCTCAAAGTACGGAACGTCATCTCCGTCGTTGAGCACCGCCTTGACCGAGGCGATCGCTACCTCCAACTGCTTGAGGGTCGGCTCCTTCGTCGTCAGCTTCTGCAGATACAGTCCCGGCAGGCTGAGAATTTCAACGATAATGTTATTACTCCTGCCTGCCCATTTGAGCAGTTCGTAGGAAATGCCTGCGATGACCGGCAGGACGAGCAGTCTGGTCGCCATACGTAGCCAGACGTTCGGCCAGCCCATGAACGCGTGCACGATGATCGCGACCACCATGACGAACATCAGGAAGCTGGTCCCGCAGCGCGGGTGCAGCGTATAGAAGGTCTGCGCGTTCTCCGGCGTCAGCTCCAGCCCGTTCTCAAAGCAGTGGATCGTCTTGTGCTCCGCCCCATGATACTGGAATACGGTTTTAATGTCCTGCATCTTTGAGATCAGGGCGATGTAGACCACGAAAATCAGAATCCGCACCACGCCTTCAATCAGATTCAGCAGAATAATATTCTCTGTCAGCTTTGCGCACCAGCCGACGATCGCCGTCGGCAGCAGCATGAAAATACCAATCGACATCACCAGCGCCAGAACGACCGACAGCACCATCAAAATGTTCCACGCTCTGTCCTTGCCGACCTTGTTTTCGATCCAAAGGTCGAATTTATCCTTTTGGTATTCCTCCGGATAATTCGCTTCCAGCACGTCCGCGGAGTACATCAGCACTTTCGTGCCGTAGACTAAGGACGCCACAAAGTTGATGACACCTCTGACAAACGGAATCTTACCCCATTTGTTTCCCTGCGGCGTCGGCTGTGTTTTGAGGTGAATTTTGCCGTTTGGCAGCCGGATTGCGATCGCTGTGCGCTTCGGTCCGCGCATCATAATGCCTTCCATGATTGCCTGCCCGCCGATTGAGGTCGGGCACGCGTCCTTCAAAAATATTCGTTTTAAATCCATCTGTTATCCTCTGCTTGTTCTCTATTCTAGTCCATCAATACCTTTTTGATCACCTGTATAAAATCCTTGTTTGTTCTGGTGTGCGCCAGATTGTCGATGATCTCGCTCGTCACGTCCTGCGGATCACGATTTGCCATCGCGCGGCGCATCGCCCAGATCGCTTCCATTTCCTCCTGATCCATCAGCAGATCCTCACGCCGCGTGCCGGATTTGTTGAGGCTGATTGCCGGGAAAATCCGTTTTTCGGAGAGTCTGCGGTCCAAATGCAGCTCCATATTGCCCGTACCCTTGAATTCCTCAAAGATGACCTCGTCCATACGGCTGCCCGTCTCCACGAGCGCCGTCGCCAGAATCGTGATCGAGCCGCCCTCCTCCATCTTACGCGCCGCACCGAAGAATTTTTTAGGGCGGTGCAGCGCACCCGGATCCAGACCGCCCGACAGGGTTCTGCCGGAGGCGGGAACGACCATATTATAGGCTCTGGCGAGTCTTGTCATACTATCTAATAATATTACCACATCTTTTCCATGTTCAACCAGACGCTGCGCGCGCGCCAGCACCATCTCGGCGACCTTGACGTGGTGCGCAGGCAGCTCATCGAAGGTCGAGTAGATGACCTCGCCGCCGACCAGCGAACGTTTCATATCGGTGACCTCCTCCGGCCGTTCATCGACCAGCAGCACGATCAGCTCCACCTCCGGATAGTTCTTCTCAATCGCATTGGCGACTTTTTTGAGCAGGACGGTTTTGCCCGCCTTCGGCGGTGCCACGATCAGGCCTCTCTGTCCCTTACCGATCGGCGCGACCAGATCGATGAGCCGCATCGAAAGATCCTTCGTGCCGTCCTCCAGGCGCAGCCGCTGGTATGGGAATACCGGCGTCAGGTCCTCAAAATCCGGTCTGCGAATCGCCGCACCCGGCTCATCTCCGTTGACCGTCACAACATAGAGCAGCGCACCGAAACGCTCCCCCTCCTTTGGCAGCCGCGTAATACCGCGGATCTTATCTCCGGTCTTTAAGTTGAATCTGCGGATCTGCGTCGGCGACACATAGATATCCTTATCACTGGTCAAAAAATTAGAAAACCGCAGGAAACCGAAATTGTTTTCCTCTTGAATTTCCAGGATACCCTCGACCTCCGGGCGTTCCTCCTTAGAGTATTCCCGCTTCGCAGGGCGCACGCTGTCTGCCGCTTCCTCTGCGTCCGCGGGCAGAACGTCCGCACGCTGCGCGGTAGCGTGCTGCGCACCGCTGCAGACGTCCTCGGTGCGGATCTCCGCAGTCACCGGGTCCGTAACCGCGAGAAACGGACCCTCGTCCGAAATCTCGGTCAGCACCTTTTTATCAGAAACTTCCTCTGTAATCACTTTTTTTCTTGGCATTGGATATTACCGTTTGCAGCTAACCTTCTGCGCTGCACCTTTCTGTTTAGAATCAAAAGAATTGCTCGTAATTATAAAATCTTATTCAAGACGGGATAGCATATAGAATCATTGTATACTTTTTCCGGCAAAAAATCAAGTAGCGCCGACAAAACTCCCTGCAGGTTTCCCTGTCTTTCCTTCTGTCGGCGCATCTTCGTTTATCTGTTAGACTTTACAGCTTCGATCGCAGAAGCTTCGATTATTTTCCGAACTGCATGTCGTTGTTGCCGGATGTCGTTTCCCACATTTCAAGCATGTTGATCGGGTCATTGTAGTCAGCCAGCCAGCCCTCACGCGCGAAGTCAAACTTGCCGTCCTTACGCTCATTCAGGAATACAGCCCACTCACGGGTCTCAACGGTTAAGTTGATGCCGATTCTGGACATGTCTTGCTGCATTGCCTGACCGATCTTCACGTTGCCTTCGGAGTCATTCGTCAGGTAGGTAATATCGATTGGTGTGCTCGATGACAGCATGCCGTTGTCGTCAAACTCATAACCGGCTTCCTTTAACAGCGCTCTGGCTTCCTCTACGGCGGCGTCGGTCAGCTTCGGATCATAGTATCCGACATGTTCCTTATCCGGATAGGTGTAAGCGTCGTCATTCTTTCTGAATTCTCCGCCCTGTCCGTCAGCCATACCGGTCGGAATGAAGGTGTTCGCAACTTCCTGTTCCGCCTGCGCGATGGTTTTTACGATATATTCACGGTCGATCAGAAGCGAGAAGGCTTTTCTCATGCCTGCCGCCTGCTCTACGGTCTTGCCTGCAAAAAGCTTGCTGTTTACGTTGAAGCCGCAGTAATAAGTACCGAGCGTATCGATTTTGTGGAATTCCGGTGTATCCTTTACAGTTGCCATGATATCAGTCGCGACCGTATCGATGAACTGCAGGGAGCCATCCTTGAACGCGTTGTAAACTGCGGTATCGTCAGAACTTAACATGAAGTTGATCTTCTTCAGAGAAACCTTATTCGATGCCCAGTAGTTCGTGTTTGCCTCGTAGGTCATAGACTCGTTGTGCTTCCACGCGGTCAGCTTCATCGGACCGGAGGTTACGAAGCCTGCTTCCAGCGCCCATGCGCCCGGATTGACATCCGCGCCCTCAGCAGCTTCTACCGCGTGCTGCGGTACCGGATAGAACGCCGGGAACGCGCATAAGTCAAGGAAGTACGCGCACGGTGCGTTCAGGTGCGCGGTAAAGGTCTTGCCGTCCTCAGATGCCTCGATCTGGAGCGTTCCGTCTTCATTCTTCGCGATTACGTCCGCTAAGTAGGAATAGTCCGATCCGGTAGCCGGATCCGCGAGTCTGTTCCAGCTGTACACGACATCGCTTGCATCCAGTGCTTCGCCGTCAGACCATTTCAGACCGTCACGCATCGTGAAGGTATAGGTCAGCGCGTCCTCACTCATTTCGTGACTCTCTGCCAGCTCCGGCACCAGCTCTCCCTTTTCATCATAAGCGTACAGTCCGGAGAACGCGAGAATCGCAAGACAAGCGCCGTCTACGGTCGAGTTCAGCGCCGGGTCAAGCTTATCCGGTTCCGAAGCGATCTGAAGCGCCAGCTCATTCGTCGGGGTCTTCGCGAATCCAAAGTATTTGAATCCGAAGATGTTGTGATAGATGTTCTTGACCTCTTTTTTCTGCAGATATACGTCATTGTAATAGTACAGCGGAATAACGGCCCATGTCGACATAAGCTGATCCTCTGCTTCGTGCATCAGCGCTTCGCGCTTTGCCAGATCGGTTTCGGCTCTGATCGCCTTGATTTTTTCGTCATAGGACTTCCATTCCGGCGCAGAGCTTTCGCCCGTATCCCCGCCGTTTCCGCCGTTGCCACAAGCCGCTAAGGTAAATACCATGACCAGTGAAAGCATAATGGCTAAGACTTTCTTTTTCATAAAAAACTCCTCCTTACAAACTCCTCTTTAATGTATTAATGAACATCATGCCAATCCATTTCTTCGCATTGACACGACATTTCATTTTGAGTCAGGATACCGTTTTTACATAAAACGTCTTACTTCCCGGTCATAGGTATCCGATGATTGCGCTGTTCGTTTATTGATTCCAACAGGCAACCTGGTGTCCGTCTCCGCGATCCACAAGCGGCGGACATGCCTGCGCGCATTGTTCGGTCGCGTACTTACAGCGCGTGCGGAACGCGCAGCCGCTTGGCATATGCAGCGGACTCGGCACATCGCCCTCCAGAACGATACGTTTCCGTTCCTTCGCCAGCTTTGGATCCGGATACGGCACCGCGCTCAAAAGGGACTGCGTATAGGGATGCAGCGGATGCTCGCTCACCTCATCCGCGTCTCCGATCTCCACGATCCGTCCTAAGTACATGACCGCGATACGGTCCGAAATATGCCGCACGACGAGCAGATCGTGCGCGATGAACAGGTACGCGACGCCCAGCTTTTCCTGCAGCTCCTCGAACATATTGATGACCTGCGCCTGGATCGATACATCCAGCGCACTTACCGCCTCATCACAGACGATGAAGCGCGGGTTCGTCGCCAAGGCTCTCGCGATCCCGATACGCTGTCTTTGTCCGCCGGAGAATTCATGCGCGTAACGTGTCGCGTGCTCCGCGTTCAAACCCACCAGCGTCATCAGCTCAAGCACGCGCGCTCTGCGTTCTTCCTTTGTCTGATATAGTTTATGAACATCCAGCGGTTCTCCGATGATATCCTCTACGGTCATGCGCGGATTCAGCGAGGAATAAGGATCCTGGAACACCATCTGCATTTGTTTTCGCATTTCGTGGATGCTCTTTTCGTCTACCGGTTTCCCGTCAAAGATAACTTCGCCGCCTGTCGGGGTATACAGCCGCAGAATCGAACGGCCCACCGTCGTTTTACCGCAGCCGGACTCTCCGACAAGCCCCAGCGTCTCTCCCGGCTTGATGGAAAAGCTCACGCCGTCGACCGCTTTCAGCGGAAGGGTTTTCATAAAGCCCGTCTTGACAGGGAAATACTGTTTCAAATCTTTGACTTCCAGCAAATATTCGCTTTTTGCATTTTCATTTGTCACAGCCTACACCTCCCCTTTTTCCATCTCTGCCTTGACATTCAGCCAGCATGAGGCACGATGACCATCCTGTACCTGCATTTCCGGCGGCTGCTCTGTCAAACAAATTTTCATCGCGTTTTCACAGCGCGGACAGAAGGCGCACCCCTTCGGCATATTCAAAAGATTGATCGGCGTGCCCGGAATCGGAACCAGCTTTTCGCCCATACGTCCGACATTCGGGATGGAACGAAGCAGGCCCTTGGTATATTCGTGACTCGGACGATAAAAAATGTCCTCCGCCGTACCGCGTTCACAGACGCGTCCGCCGTACATCACGATGATTTCATCACACATATCCGCAATGACGCCGAGGTCATGGGTTACCATAATGATCGCCATCCCGAGCTGCTTCTGCAGATCCTGCATCAGCTCCAAAATCTGTGCCTGAATGGTAACGTCCAGCGCCGTCGTCGGCTCATCCGCGATCAGAATGTCCGGCTCACACGAAAGCGCCATCGCGATCATCACGCGCTGCCGCATACCGCCCGAAAGCTCATACGGATACTGCTTGATCCGCTTTTCCGGCTCGTTAACGCCGACAAGCGTCAGCATCTCGATCGCGCGCGCCTCCGCCTCTTTTCCTTTGCGGCTCGTGTGCAGCTCGATCGCCTCTTTGAGCTGCGAGCCGACAGTAAAGACCGGATTCAAACTCGTCATCGGGTCCTGGAAAATAATCGAGCAGCATTTTCCGCGGAAGTCCCGCATTTCTTTTTCTGTAAATTTGGTAACATCTTTCCCCTTGTAGAGAACGCTTCCTTCCTCGATCCTTCCGTTGGATTCCAAAATTCGCATGATGGAATACGCCGTTACCGATTTGCCGGAGCCGGATTCTCCTACGATGCCGAGAATCTTACCGGTGTCCAAGTCAAACGACACCCCGTTGACCGCATGGACCTCGCCTTTGCCGGTTGTAAAAGAGGTGTGCAGATTCTGTACAGAAAGTATTGTTTCACTCATGCGCCGTTACCTCCTTAATTTCGGGTCAAACGCGTCACGCAGACCATCACCCAAAAGATTGCACGCGAGCGTGATCAGACAGATCATCATCGCCGGGAAAATCAGTTTGTAGGAATACTCCGAAATACCGGCTCTGGCGGCGTTCGCAAGCGAACCCAAAGACGGCATCGGCGCCTTGACGCCCAGACCGATAAAGCTCAGGAAGCTTTCGGTGAAAATCGCCGAAGGCACCTGCAGTGCCGCCGTAATGATGATGACACTGATGCTGTTCGGTAAAATATGCCTGCGGATAATGCGTCCGGCGCTCGCGCCGCTTACTTTCGCGGCAAGCACATATTCGTTGGATTTGATCGTGAGGATCTGTCCACGCACCATTCTTGCCATACCCGTCCAGTAGAGCAGGGCAAAGACCATGAACATTGAAAGCATATTGGTGCCCAGCTGCTTGAGCAGCGGGAACTGGTCTACGCTCAGCACCTCCTGCAGCACAACGGAGAGCAGCACCACCATCAGCATATCCGGCAGGGAGTAGATGATATCGACAATCCGCATCATGATGAGGTCGACCTTGCCGCCCAGATATCCGGAAATGCTTCCGTATACCACGCCGATGATCAAAACCAGAAGCGCGGCAAAAATACCTACGATCAGTGAGACCTTCGTGCCGTAGACGACGCGGACAAAATAGTCACGTCCCATTTCGTCGGTTCCCATAATATGCGGGAACAGGCTGCCGCCCTCATCGATGTAGGCCTGCTCCGCTTCGGACCACTGGAGTGGTGCCATATTCTGCGCCGCTGTGTCGCGCACGCCGTTGATGGTCACGATATCCGAATATCCGTAAGGCACGACGCGCGGCACGATCACAATCATCAAAACAATCGCGACCAGTACGATGATACTGCCCACCGCGAGCGGGTTCTTCATCAGCTTGCGCATACCGTCCTTAAAAAAGGAAGCGGATTCGCTCATCACGTCCTGTTGCTTTTTTTCTTCATCTGTCGCTTTTTCAAATTTTGATAAATCAATCTGAAAACTAAGAGGATTCTTCTTAGGCATTCGATCGATCTGATTCATTTCGTTCTGCATCTTCATCCTCCTCTAGTCCAGCTTGATTCTTGGGTCAACGATTTTATACACGATGTCTGTGATCAGGTTCATCGTAATCATCAGCGTCGCGAGGAAAATGGTGGTTCCCATGATCATCGGGTAATCACGATTTATGATACAGTCAACAAACTTCGCGCCCAGTCCGCCGATGGTAAAAATTCTTTCTACAACCAGAGACCCGGTCAAAATATAGGCGGTCATCGGTCCCACGTAGGTGATGACCGGAATCATCGCGTTTCGCAGGGTGTGCTTGAAGATGATCTTCCACCTCGCTACGCCCTTCGCCTTCGCCGTCCGCACATAGTCCTGCCCCAGCGCGTCCAGCATGCTGGTCTTTGTCAAGCGGGTAATGTACGCCATCGGAGATGCCGACAACGCGATAACCGGCAGGATGTAATTCGGACTTTCCGGACTCCAGGACGGAATCCACTGCAGCTTAATACAAAACGCGAGCAGCAGCAGGGTCGCGAACACAAAGCTCGGTAAGGATGTAAACAGGGTGGAAAGAAAGATAATCAGGCGGTCAAGGAATCCGTTTCGATTCAGTGCCGCGATGCTGCCCAGGACAACCCCGATGATGACAGCGACCACAATGGCCTGACCTCCTAATCTTGCGGATACAGCAAATGAGCTGAAAATAGTGGTTTTGATATCTCTGCCGGTCTTTGTCGAAATGCCGAAATCACCGTGCAGAAGATTATTCATATAAAGCACAAACTGCTCCGGAACCGGTTTATCCAGATTGAATCTCTGTTCCAGCACAGCTCTTACTGCCGGTGAAGTCGCTTTTTCTCCGTCGAACGGGCCACCGGGAATCGCGTTCATCGAAAAGAATGTGATTCCACAAACGATCAACAAGGTGGCTACGGCAAGAAAAACACGTTTTACAATATACTTAGACAACGCTTCTTCTCCTTCTCTTTTAATTTTGTCACGCAGTGACAAGCGAATTTGCATTGGTTATACTTCAGTACGTCATTTCATCGCAGTATGCAAATGTTGTATTTTTTAGTATACCACATTTGTGGGCACAAAGCAAGGATTTCCTACCGAATTGCAGGGCTTTGCGGGATGCCTCTTTGCTTTGCAGTACCTTGCGCCGCGATGGTTTTTGGGACATCTTTGCATTTTTGCCGCAAAAAAACTCCGCAAAGCTTACGCCCTGCGGAGTGCATTCTTTGACTTACGCGTATAACAGGAATGCCTTGTAGCCCTTCACTGCCTCATAGACATCCGCTTTGCTGCTGATCTCATACGGCGCGTGCATATTCAACACCGCTACGCCGCTGTCGATGACTTCCATGCCGTAATTCGCCATGATATAGGCAATCGTTCCGCCGCCGCCGATATCCACCTTTCCAAGCTCTGCGAATTGATACGCCACGCCTTCCCGATCGAAGATCGCGCGCAGATCCGCGATATATTCCGCGTTCGCGTCATTGGAGCCGCTTTTGCCGCCGCTTCCCGTAAATTTGTTGAAGGAAAGACCGTTCGCGAAGAACGCGGCGCTGCGTTTTTCAAACGCATCGGCAAAGGATGGGTCGTACGCTGCGCTGACATCCGATGACAGCATACGGGAATTCGCCATCGCGCGGCGCGTCTTGAGCTCGGATTCGCCCTCATTCAGCGCGATCAGCTCTGCCACAGTGTTCTCAAAAGCGCGGGAGTGCATACCGGTCGCGCCGACGCTTCCGATTTCCTCTTTGTCTACAAGCAGGCAGCAGCTCGCGCGTTCTGTGTGTTCTACCTCCAGCATCGCGAAAAGAGAGGTGAAAGCGCACACTCTGTCATCCTGCCCGTAGGCGAGCACCATGCTGCGATCCAGACCGCAGTCTCTGGCTTTGCCTGCCGGAACGAGCTCCAGCTCTGCAGACAGGAAGTCCGCTTCTTCGATGTCGTAGCTTTCCTTGAGCAGCTGCAGAAGATTTGCCTTGACCGCTTCTTTTTCGTTTTTATCAACGTCCTTGAG
Source organism: uncultured Eubacteriales bacterium (assembly GCA_900542245.1). Lineage (GTDB taxonomy): Bacteria > Bacillota > Clostridia > Peptostreptococcales > Anaerovoracaceae > CAG-238. Next base: position 846 of record UQMQ01000027.1, on the reverse strand, counting down.
CGGTCTGTTGCCGACGAGGACATCCAGTCTTTCACCCTCAATGACAACGCTCGCCTTCTTTTCAAGCTGCTCCTTTGCGAGGTGAATCAGCAGGTCGGTAATCACGAGTACCGGATCTTCCTCTTTCTCTCCGATCACGATTTCCACAATGGTTCCGTCTTTTTTGGCTACAACGCCGTGGAGTGCCATCGGTCCGGCTACCCACTGATATTTTTTGATGCCGCCATAGTAGTGCGTGTCCAGATACGCGAATTCTTCGTTTTCGTACAGCGGATTTTGCTTGATATCGATGCGCGGCGAGTCAATATGTGCACCCAGAATATTCATGCCGGCGGAGATCGGCTTTTCGCCCATGCGCAGCAGCGCGAGGGCTTTGCCCATATAATTCGCGTAGACCTTGTCCCCGCAGACTAACGGCTTCCCTGCAGCAAGCACCTCTTTGACATCTCTGTAGCCTGCCTCCTCAGCCATTTTGATCGCGAGCGTCACGCATTCTCTCTCTGTTTTGCCTGCGTCCAAGCATTTTTTATATTTTTCATTTACCGCATGGAGCTCCTGCAATTCCTTTTCGCCATAGGTTTTCCATACATTTTCATTCTTCATGTGGTTCCCCTTCCTTTCCTCAATTCATACAAGCTTACTTAGCCTCCTAATAGTATAGCGCGTATTCTCCGAAAAGGCAACCTTATCTTGGTCTAGGTTTGATGGGGAAAATTTTAAGGATGGTTATTTCGACTTTCGCTTGTCGAAATTTGTCGGAAATTTCCCGTTTTGTTTTCCATATTATCCCTTGCATTTTCTCCTTGTTTGTTTTAGAATAGTTTTACAGAATCTGTATTCATCTAC
>UQMQ01000026.1 GCA_900542245.1 uncultured Eubacteriales bacterium | reverse complement strand
GAAATTGAGTTCCCCAAAAGTTCCACCTGCACTTCCACAAAAAAGTTCCACAAAAGCTCCACTTTTAGATTCCACTTTTTCGCGAAAAACATGGTTTCTGCTCAAAAAACACAGTTAATTGGAAAACTTTCCTGTTCCTGTTTTTCTCCGAATATGACAAAAGAATGTTGATAAATCAACATTCTTTCGTGTTTCTTGTGGAGGCGACACCCAGATTTGAACTGGGGAATAAAGGTTTTGCAGACCTCTGCCTTACCACTTGGCTATGTCGCCGGATTGGCTAGGGTAGCAGGATTCGAACCTGCGAATGACGGAATCAGAATCCGTTGCCTTACCGCTTGGCGATACCCCAACGTCATTGCGTTTTGATAAAATGTGGGGTGGGTAGTGGGATTCGAACCCACGTATACAGGAGCCACAACCCTGGGTCTTGACCACTTGACGATACCCACCATGCTTGTTAATTTTGTGCATTACTGCGTTGCTGTTTCGCTCGTCCTCGGTTACGTACACAGGTACGTGCCCTTCGGTACTCGCTCAACGCGCCTTGTACTGCGCAAAATTTCCTGCGCATACAGGTTTGTTAATTTTGTGCATTACTGCGTTGCTGTCTCATTCGTCCTCGGTTACGTACACAGGTACGTGCCCTTCGGTACTCACTCAACGCGCCTTGTACTGCGCAAAATTTCCTGCGCATACAGGTTTGTTAATTTTGTGCATGTCTGTTTTTTTCAAAAAAGAGTTGGCGACCTGGAACGGGCTCGAACCGTCGACCTCCAGCGTGACAGGCTGGCATTCTAACCAACTGAACTACCAGGCCGCAAATGGTGGGAGTTATAGGGCTCGAACCTATGACCCTCTGCTTGTAAGGCAGATGCTCTCCCAGCTGAGCTAAACTCCCATAATGCTCTTTGATGAAAAAATGGTAGCGGCGAGTGGAGTCGAACCACCGACCTTCCGGGTATGAACCGGACGCTCTAGCCAACTAAGCTACACCGCCACACTTGCAAACGGAAGTGTTTGTTCCATTTCCAATTTGCTGACTGCAAGAATTATATTACCAAATATTTTGCCTTCTGTCAACATTTTTTTTACCTGAATTTGATTTTTTTCAAATTATTTTCTCTTTTGTATCGCAATGCTGATTTTTCAACGTTTTGGGGACTTGGGATTAAACAGCAGGGCTATCATGTAACCAAAGGTGATCGCAACCGCCACACCGGCTGCTGTCGCTTTGATCGGTCCTGTGATCGCCTCTAAGAAGCCTTTCTGCGCACCCTCCATCGCGCCTTTTGCCAGCGCATAGCCAAAGCCCGGCAGCGGAACCGTCGCGCCGTTTCCTGCCAGTTCCACGATTGGTTCATACAGGTGCATTGCCTGCAGCACCACACCCAATACCACAAAAATCACCAAAATCCGCGGTGCGGTCAGTGGTGTCGTATCTAAAAGAATCTGTCCGATCACGCAAAACACGCCGCCAATCAAAAACGCCCATAGATATTCCATCTATTCCACCTCCAAACAGATTGCGTGCGCGATGCCGGGAATACTTTCCCCTTGAAACGGCGATACCGTCGAAAGCAATGCACCCGTAGACATGAAAAGGACACGTTTCAGTTCTCCGCGTTCCATCCGCGGCAGCAGACTGCCCGTCAGCACCGCTGCCGAGCAGCCGCAGCCGCTGCCGCCGCCATGCACATCCTGCTCCCGCGAAAACAGCATCGTACCGCAGTCATCATAGCGTGCATTGACCTTTTCGGCATGCAAACCCGCGTCAATGAGCAAATCTTTCATAATATCTCTGCCGATAAAGCCTAAATCTCCGGTAACGATTAAATCATAATCGTCGAGACCCCGCCCGGTATCCTGCAGATGATTGAGCAAGGTATCCACCGCTGCCGGCGCCATCGCAGACCCCATTTGATTGGCATCCTTGACGCCTGCATCGATGACCTTGCCGACAGTTGCCTCTGTCGCCCGAATCACACGCGCATTCGACACCATCCGCGGCGCATCAGACAGCACCACTGCCCCAGCTGCCGTCGCAGTCCACTGCGCCGATGGCGGCCGCTGGTTGCCATGCTCCACCGGCATCCGGAACTGCCGCTCCGCCGTACAAAAATGGCTGGACGCGCCCGCGAGTATCGTCCCTGCAAATCCGCCGTCGATCAGCATCGACCCGACCAGCATGGATTCCGTCATTGTCGAGCAGGCACCGTACAGCCCCAAAAACGGAATGTGCAGATTTCGCGCCGTAAACGACGATGACATGATCTGATTGAGCAGATCACCGCTGAGCATGATGTCGATTTCTTCTTTTGTGAGTTCCGCGCGCTGCAGCGCCTTTTCCATCGCACCCTCGAGCATCTTGCACTCTGCCTTTTCCCAGGACTTTTCTCCATACATATCGTCTTCTAAAATTTCATCGAAACATGCCGCTAAAGGTCCCTCACCCTCCTTTTGACCGACAACATTGCCGCGTCCGATGAAATACGGTCTATGCGCAAAGCGCACGCTCTGATTGCCGATTTTTTTGTTTGTGCACATCTCTTTCATTCCGACTCCTTCCATCCAGTTCTCCTTTCTCAGCCGTATGCAAGCATGCTCAGCGAAACAGCCAGTAAAGCACGCCCACCAGCGTCGCAGCACTGATCCCGCAGACCAGTACCGGACCCGCGACACTGAACAGCTTACCGCCCACGCCCAGCACAGGACCTTCCTTTTTATACTCGATTGCCGGTGCCACCATCGAATTGGCAAAGCCCGTAATCGGCACGATGACTCCCGCGCCCGCAAATTTCGCGATGACATCAAAGACCCCCAGCCCGGTCAAAAGCTGCGCCAACGCAACCAGCGTGATTGTCACAAAGGTGCCGGCATCCTCCTCGGAAAGCCCCCGCGCCTGCAGCGCGTTCCGAAACCACAGCGCCGCCGCGCAGATCGCCCCGCCGACCACAAACGCCCGCAGGCAATTGGAAACGTATTTCGGTCGTGGCGTAAACGCCTTGACATATTTGCCGTAAGCCTTGGCAATCTCCTTCTTCTGCCGCTCTTGCGCCTTGGTTTTTTCCTCGCTGCTGTTTCGCGTCATCATAAAATTCCCTCCCTGCTGCACACTTTTCTTTTTTTAGTGTTTCCATTTCGCCGAAAATATGTCATAATGATTGAGAGAATTTGCGGCAGCTTTCGCCGCACGAGGAGATGGTACACACAATGGATACAAAGGAAAATAGTGCAGAAAATGTTTTAGGAAAATTTTCAAGCTATATCTTGGCGTCCGCTTCGCCGCGCCGGATTGCAATGATGCGTCAGCATGGCATCGAGCCGCTGGTTTGCCCTGCCGAGATTGAAGAAACGCTCCCGCCCAAACACGATATGTACGAAACGGTCATGTTTCTGGCACTCAAAAAAGCGAAATGGGTCGAAAGCGAATACCTGCAGCAGGCGTGTCATAGGCAGGAGGGAGGTTCTCATCAAACCCGCGATGCAAAGCTTGTTGTGTGCGCAGATGTCCCGGAACATGCAGTACCGACCGCCGCGCAGATATCACAGACGCCCGCACCCGTCATCCTTGCCGCCGATACCATCGTCTATGCGGACGAGATCATGGGCAAGCCAAGCGATGCCGCAGACGGTTTCCGTATGCTTTCCAAGCTGCGCAGCGGCATGCACTATGTGGCAACCGGCGTCGCTTTGGTAGAGGCAGGCAGACAGAACGCCCGCGTGTTTACAGAGGTCACGCGCGTCTATTTCAAAAACTATACCGATGAAGAACTTCGCGCCTATCTCGCCACAGAAGAGCCCTACGACAAAGCAGGCGGCTACGCGATTCAAGGCACCTTTGCCAAATACATCGACCATATCGAGGGCGATTACGACAATGTCGTTGGATTTCCATGGAAACGCATACAAAAAGAGCTGTCTCTGCTCGCCGCGTTTTCTCCTTGTACCGATGCGCAAGAATCGGCTACAGAACCGAAATCCGCCCTGCATGACATGAGACCGAACAAAACAAATATACAGAAATAAAAAAGGAAAGAAAGGCATTGACACATGAAAAAATTTGCAAAAGAATTCAGAGAATTTATCGCCAAGGGTGACGTGATGAGCATGGCCGTCGGTATCATCATCGGCGGCGCGTTCACAGCCATCGTCAACTCCCTGGTCGGAGACATCATCACCCCGCTTTTGGGCGTGATAACCGGCGGCATTGACTTTACCGGCGTTTCCATTACCGTCGGTGACGCGCAGATCATGGTCGGCAACTTCATCCAGGCCATCATCGTCTTTTTACTGACCGCCCTGGTTATTTTTATGATGATGAAGCTTTTTAACGGGTTTCAGGATAAACTCAAGTCCAAGGAGACCGCTGAGGAGAAGCAGGAAGAACCTGCGCCGATTCCCGCGGATATCCAGCTTCTGACCGAAATCCGCGACCTGCTCAAAGCCGGACGTTAAACGCGCGCCCGCTTTACATGACTTTCCACCCATTACCCTGATTCGGAGGAATCCACCCGCATGATTATCAAACGCTATCTTCACCATCGATCTATCTGCATGGTGCTCGCGCTCTGCCTGACACTTTTGCTTGTCGGTTGTACTGCAAAATCACAGACCGCAGAATCACAGACCGCAGACTACGGTGTCTTTCTCAGCGTCACAGAAGATCTGTCTGCGCTGCGCGATTACAAAACGGTCGTCATCGATGCGCAGTACTTTTCCGGCGCGGAGATCGAGGCCTTTCGCGCAGACGGCCACACTGTTTACAGCTACCTCAACGTGGGCTCTCTCGAAAATTTTCGCGACTATTATGCTACATACGCGCCTCTCACGCTGGGCGCTTATGAACACTGGGACGAAGAGCGCTGGATCGATGTTGCCGACCAGCGCTGGCAGCGTTTCTTGACGGAAACGCTGATTCCCGCTTTACTGGAAAAGCACATCGACGGATTCTTCGTCGATAATTGTGATGTGTATGCGTATGCGCCCACAAAGGATATACTGGAGGGCTTAAGCACAATTCTGCATACTTTGGTAGGCACAGGAAAAGCAGTTCTCATCAACGGTGGGGACGTTTATCTGGACGCTTACTGCGCAAGCGGCGGGCAATGGCAGGACGTGCTCACCGGAATCAATCAAGAATCCGTCTTTACCAAAATACTTTGGGACGAGGATCGTTTCGCTGCCGCTTCTCCGGAAGATCGAGACTATTTTTTGGACTATATCGAACGCTACGCCTCCCAAGGCGCGGAAATCTATCTTTTGGAATATACGCGCGATCGCCGTTTGATTGCTGAGATTCAAGACTACTGCCAAAAAAACGACTTTCACTTCTACATCTCAGACTCTCTTGAACTCGACGAAAAATCTGCCCCGCGAAAACACCTCTGACGCTGCAGACAGGAACGCAGAACACCTTGAGAGATCAAGACGGATTATCATTTTTTATAAAAATTTTAGACCTATTTCCTTTAACTCCTTTCGTAATCGTTCTTTTCGCTCAAATATTCGATTGCATAGATAGATGAAGCACAGCGGAATCAGAAGAAGAAAATCAATCCTTAAAAAGCTGTTTGGGGTAATACTCCAGTCACCATAAACGACTGCGGATTCATTCATCATCGATATAGGAGAACTATCGCCATCCAGTGAATATTTTCCCTTAAAATATTCTGCTGCTTTCGAATATCTGCAAATGATGCTTTCCTCTTGATAACGGATACTTGCCTCGTCCCGTAGATTTCCGTTTCGGTCAGTAATCTGCAAATCGCTGAACGCAATCACCCTATGCGTTTCGTCTTGCTTCAAGCGCATCTCTGCTTTCATTCCGTTTTTCATTGTATACACATCCATCAAATTTTGGGTCTTTTGTAAATGCAAATCAGAATCGATGAAAAATCCAAGCAGCACTGCAAAGACTACAAATATCGGTATGATCCCCCAATACCATTGCTTTTTTTTAGAAAGTACATATTCAACAAAAAGCAGCCCAGTTCCAAGACATAAGCTGATACACCAATAAACAAATGCACTCATATATGCCCCTTTCCTCTACAAATCTGTTAATTTCATTTTTTTGAGCATTTTTTTCTTTTTTTCTCTATGCACATACATCGCATAACGTAAAGCACATAAAAATTCAGGAAGAAAAAGAAAATAAAATTTGACTATGCTTCCTTCTGTCCATTCTTTTTTCGCTTTGTTTCCTCTATGATTTTTTGATATATCATAGATTCTCCTTGAAAATCTTCAAAATCAACACGGTATTCATAAAATGTTTTTTGGATCGCAGCTGCATACTCCGGCTTTTGCAGGCAAATAACTTCCCCTTTTTTGATGGTGATATTGCAATACTCACTATCCTCTCCTTCATTCGTTACAAATTCACCCAATAGTTTCAATTCCTTTTTATTTGAATCCTCTTTACGCGCAACTACAATAATCTGCGTTCCAATACTCATTGCATCTATTTTGACATCCATCTTAAGAATATCTAAGTCAGCAGATCCCTTATCTGCAGGCATAAAAATACAGGCGGCTGCAGTCAAGACTGTAAGAATGATGAAAAAAGTTGCAATCGTTTGACGTGTTTTCTTCACCAATAAAAGATTCTCTATCACCAAGAGCCCTAGCATAATTCCAAGATAGGTTATCACAATGTAAAACAAAAGGATATTTTGTATTACAATTTCCATCATCTTCATTTGTTTTCCTCATTTTTTTCTCTGCGATAAGTGCTAATAAGCAATTTTGCCGCGTCAAAATCAATTCTATCCTCTAATGCAAGCTTTTTGATCAATTTTACGTAGGGTGCGCTGTCCTCTTGCTCCTGCGCATTAATTTTTTCAATCAGCCTATCCAAGCGCAGTCTCACAGTTGGATAAGTCACACCGTAGCTTTCTGCCAGTTTTTTGAGAGAACCACTATACAGAACAAATTTTTTGATAAAAATCAAGTCCTCTTCTTCCAAGTCTTCCATCCATGTAGGAACAGATGAAATCGCCATTTTTTCACCTCACTCATCAAAAATCGCTAAAAGGTAAGCACGCTATGTGACTAGGGGCTTACCTCATTTTTTATTATTCCGGAAATATCGCTGTGCAATATTCCCGGAATATCAACAAAAGTACCTTACGAGGCGACGCTCACTCATGAGCGCCATGTGTGCATAGAAATCTCAGATTTTGTTATACACACTTTTGTCCTTATGCAGCAGTGTCAACGATAAGTCTGCCTTGCTATATGAAATCCTTATGGTCTTCTGCTTAGATATTTTTTGGCAAGCCACAGTATCATTGCAAAGAATGCTGCGGTAACGCTCAGAACCAGTAATAAAGCAATCATATTCCAGCCGATTTTCATGATTTCCTCCTTTTTACTTTCCCTCTTCAAAATCTGTATCTTCATTTTTCTTTAGTATATGCTTTATTTTTATTAAAGTCAACATAAATTTTATTAAAGTTTTATATCTATGGATTTCTATATTCATACAGCAAATCAGATATAATCAAATCACCTGCCTTGTCCATATCGCGCACCAAAAAAGGACCTTTTCCTGTCTCCAGCAAAAGGTCCTTATTTTCTAAAATGCTTATTCCGAATCCTTTTCTACACCTTGCCGTGCTTCAAGGTGATTGCCAAAGCGCAGGAGATGCGCCGCCTGCGATGCGTTCGTCCGATCATTGCGGCATCGCATCGGGCAATAAAAAGGTGAACACCAGTATCGGAGAAATCAGATTGACGGTTGCATGAATTGCCCAGCCGTACAAAATACTTCCCTGTGCTTCTTTTAAGGAAAGCCGACCCAACGCATACCCTACACCTCCGGTCAGCAATACGATGAGAAGCATAGCCAATATATTTTTATCCGGCAGCGCAGCAATATGTATCGTACCAAAAATGAAAGCTTGCAGTAGATTACCCCTTGTTTCCCCGCATTTCTGCGCGAAGCGTTTACAAAGGAACCCGCGAAACAGAATTTCCTCCGACAAGGAGGTTTGTATCACCGCCCAAAGCAAGATAACGCAAACAGTCTGCACACTCCAGCCATACTGCCGGAATGCATCAACGGTAAAGCCTTGATAATTCAAATTCCCCGATTGATGCAGCCATAGATACGGCAAAACGACGACAGCTAAAAATCCGATCAGAATGCAAAGCATGGATTTCCAAGGCGGTTTTGGTGCTTTTTTAATGCCCAGCCACGCAAAAAATCCTCTGACGCTTTTCTGTGTAAACACATACCATATAAACGGAACCGCAGAAAACAGCATAATTTGCAGCACCGCGCTAATCAACTGATTCAACAAAATCATACACGTCCTCCTTCTACTTCCTTTGCTTTTCGCGTTCCCGCTCCTTCGGCTCAAACTGCTCGAAAATCGGCGCCGCGCCCCAGGCCTCGCAGGTTTTGAGGTCCTCATAGCTGCGAATCGTCCACATGAACTTCGCACCCTTAAAATGACGGAACGCGGGCTCATCGCGGTCCTCAAACCGATAAGCCACAAAATCCGGTCTGCCCGCCAGATTGACCAAAAGATTTTTAAGCAGGATATCTTGAAGCCGTGTAATTGTCTTTTTCTCTTTGTTGAGTGCCCCGGCGAGCTGCCCGCGCACGACCGCGGGATAAGCTTTTTTGAGATAATCCACCACCGCCGGACTGAAGGATTCCACGCAATACAAACCCGTATAATCCGCAAGTGCGCGCATCGCCGCGTCTGTCAGCGCCTTTTCGTTACGCCCCTCCGCTTTCAATTCCACGACCAACGGCACCTTGCCGTCCACCAGACGCAAAAAATCGCAGAACTCTGGAATGCGTTCGTCGCTTTCCTCCAGCGGATAGTCCCGCGCCTCTGCAAGTGTCAGATCTTCAATTTTCAGATCGACACCGCAGGTGCGCTTGAGACTGGCATCGTGGATCACCGCCAGCTTGCCGTCGCGCGTCAAATGCAGATCCAGCTCAATGCCGTATCCTGCCTCCACAGCCCGCGCGAATGCCGCCATCGAGTTCTCCGGGATCGTTGGCTTTGCGTGCAGCCCCCGATGCGCGTAGCGATGCCTTAATAATTCCTGAATCAAAACTCTCTTTTCCATATTCCCCTCATTTACCATTTATTTGTCGATTCGGCATACCGCCTGCATGTTTGGAAAGCGGCGGTCCTGCCGCACCGATCTAATCATCGACATCAAAGGCTTCGAGCCTGCCCTTCGGCGGCTGCGGCTTACTGTCCCCATGGCGCACCATCAGCATCGTCAAAAACGCAATCAGTGAAAAAACTGTCGCATAAGGAAACAACGTCCAATACCCGATATGCTCCAAAAACGCGCCGGAAAGCACCGGCGTCAAGACCTGCGCTGCCATCGAGAAGGTATAGTACATCCCGGTGAATTTGCCGATATCACTGCCCTTGCACATCTCGACGACCATCGGATAAGAATTGACATTGATGGACGCCCAAGCGATACCGACCAGCAGGAAAACGATGTTGATGCCAAAGTTCGGCGTCTGAAACAGAAAAGCAGCGAAGAAGCTGGCTGCGAGCAGCAGTACACCGAACAAAATGACCTTTTTGCGTCCCAGCCTGCTGGATATGATACCGACCGGAACGAACGAAATCAGCGCACCGATCGAAGCAACCATCAAGGCACTCGCGAAGCCGCCGCCTGCCATGCCCCACATTTCTGTCGCATATTTGGAAAACGCCGTTGTCACCCCATTGTACGCCATATACCAGAACGCCACCGACAGCAGCAGGAAGGTCAGACTGCGCTTGACAGGCTTCGGCAGCACCGCGTTGCCCTTCTCATCGATCTCGGTCTCTTCCTCCTCGATGCCCCAAGCCTCTTCAATTTCTATGCGTTCCGCGACAAACCTGTTTTCATCGACCTTCCAAAGCAGAATCGCCAGAGAAAGCAGCATAATCACCGCGATCGAGATAAACAGCGGTTCGTAGTTCGGCGTATCACCGTCACCGACCAGCAGCATGATCAAACCGAGTGCCGCGATGATACCGACCGCACCCATCAGGTTGATGATCGCGTTTCCCTTAGAGCGCAGCGGCTTCGGCGTCACATCCGGCATCAGCGATACCGCAGGAGAGCGAAAGATACCCATCGACAGCAGCGTACAGAACAGCGCCGCCACAAACAGGATCAGATTCCGCGCGTTCGCGGCGGCCGGCAGCAGCAGCATGAAGATGACTGCCAAAATCGTACCGACAAAGATAAACGGCGTCCGCTTGCCGCGCTTCGTATTGATTTTATCTGACCACGCGCCGAAAAACGGCAGCAGGAACAGCGCCAGAATGTTATCCAGCGCCATGATACCGCCGGACAGCGTATCGCCGATGTGGAAGGTGTATTTCAAGATCAACGGAATGATGTTGTCATACACCTGCCAAAAGGCACTGATCGCCAGAAATGCAAACCCAATCAAAATGGTCCGTTTGTTATCCAGTTTCATGATGTTTTCCCTCGTTTCCTATTTTGTCTCTCAAGTGATATCGATTCGCAGCAGCGCTTTGTCTGCGCGGTGCAAAATGTCCAGAGGACGGTGAGTGACTTGTTGAAATCATACCGAGCGAGGACTAGCGCCCGGTGCTTGCAGTATGCGGCAGGCATATCTTCTCATGTGTGCGCCTATCCGAACACAGCCTTGCAGACTTCAGCGATATTCTCAAAAATATAGGTTGGCTTGCCCTGCCCCTTGGCGAGATCGGCAAGCGTTCCCTCGCCGCTGAGCACAAACGCCGTATCTACGCCCGCGCGGTTGCCGCAAGCGATGTCCGTATAAAGACGGTCACCGATCAGCAAGGTCTCCGCCGCGCTGCAGCCGCACTGCGCCATCGCCAGCAGTGCCATCTCCGGCTCCGGCTTGCCGATAAACTTCGGCAGCCGTCCCGTTGCCTTTTCCAGCATCCACGCCATCGAGCCGCAGTCCGGTACCGAGCCGAACGCTGTCGGACACACCCAGTCCGGATTCGTCGCGTAATAATCGACCGCGGGCAGCCCGGCTGCCGCTTTTGCATCACCGGACGTACGCGCCTCCTGCCTGCCGCGCGCGAGCAGCCTGCAGGCATCCTCCAGCTTCCGGTACGTCAGCTCCCGGTCAAACCCGAGGATCAAAAGCGCTGTATCGTCGTCCGGCGTCTCCGTCAGCAGGAAGCCCGCCGCAGCAAGCTGCGCACAGAACGAGCGCGTACCGACCACATACATTTTTTTCTTCTTGACTGCTGCGCCGTAGCTCCGCTCTAAAAACACGATCAGCGCATCGACCGAGGTCAAAAAATCCGCAGGCGCTGCCGGAACGCCCAGGCGCGTCATCTTCGCCACATAAGCATCCACACCCTTCGACGAATTGTTCGTCAAAAAGAGATATTTGCCCCCGCACGCCCGGATTTTGGCAAGAAAATCTGCCGCACCCGGAAACAGCCGATCGTCCAGATACAGCGTACCATCCATGTCCAAAAGGAACAGCCGTTTATTTGTCAGTTCGTTCATTTTTCAGTTTCTCCGCCTCTCTGCGCACCTGCTCTCGCACCTCTTTCCGTGCCTGATGTAAATTCATCGTCGGATTCAGCGTACGTTCCAGCTCCAGATAGCGGGAGAGATGCTCTCTGAGTGCGATCCCGGACTTCAGGCTGAAGAACCAGTGAATCTTTTCCTTGTGCTCCTCTGCATTGTCGCGGATCTGCTGCCGCAGCATTTCGTAACGAATCAAGACCTCGTGCTCCTTCGCAAACGCCCGCACCTTCGCGACCAGTTGGAGTGAGTATGCAAGGTCGACAAAGAACACGCCGTAGAACATTCCCACCACAAACGAAAATGCCAGATTATGCGAGAACCACTCCAACGCATTCAGAATATGCGGGTGGATCAGAAAATAGTAGACCGCACCCAAAATCGCCCAATAAACAGAAAAACGCAGACAGATAATGCCCTGCAGATTGAATTTTTCGTTCGTATAGTCCCAGAGCTTGACCTTCATGCCCTTGATGAAGATCAGCCCTGCGATGTATTCCAGCAGCGTCATCACGATCGCCATGACGAGAAAGAGCAAAAGCTTGCTGCCGTAGGTCACCTCTGCAATCAGAGAAGTGTTTTCCAGGGAGGCTAAGAGATACAGTGCGCACAGACCGAAGCCGTACAGCGGCAGATAAGGTCCGACCAGAAAGCCCGGATTGATCCAGCGATGCGTCTGATTCGCCGGAGAATAATGCCGGTACAGCACCTCCAGTCCCCAGCCCAGGATGCAGCCCATAAAAAACAAAAATGCCAATTTCAAAAACTCATTCATCGCTCTGTCCAAACTCCTTTTTTATCGCATCATCAGATTGATTGCGTGATGCAGATTTTCCACCTTGATCTCCTCACAGCCCTCTTGGTATTCACCGTCCAGCGTCCAAGAGGTCTCCGCGTTCGCGTGAATCAGAAACTCACTCGCATTGACAAAGGTCAACATATCGGATTCGTAATTCTGCGTTGTCAGCATCCGCACGATCTCCGCAAGCTCGATCAGATCCTGCGGCGCCTTGATCAAAAGCAGTTCAAACATCCCGTCGCTCATATCCACCAGCTCCGGCTTGAGCGTCAATATCCCCGCGATCGAAGTCGAATTACTGATCGCCCCGAAGATATAGTCATCCTCATAGGTCATACCATCCGCCTCGATCACCATATGCTCTGCGCGAATGGAGGCAATACTGTTGATGCCCTCCAGGATATACGCCAGATGCCCCAGCGCATTCTTGACATTCTGCGGCGTCTCATAAGAAGCCTTCGTGAATGCGCCGAACGATGCCACGTAGGAAAACCCTCTGCCGTTGAAGCTGCCGATGTCAAACGCCACCGGATTGCCCAGTACAATATCCCGCGCCGCCTGGACGATATTTTTAGACAAATGCAGACTGTTTGCGAAATCATTCGTGCTGCCCGCCGGAATATACCCGATCGGCACCTTTGCACCGCTATGTACCAGTCCCGAAACCACCTCATTGAAGGTGCCGTCGCCGCCGATGCAGGTGATCAGATCCACCTGCGGCGCATACGTCTGTGCGTAGAGCGTACCGTCCCCGCGTTTCGTTGTTGTCAGCACGGTACATACATAATCATTGACCGTAAAGGTCTCCACAATATCCGTCAGATATTTGTTTGCCCGTTTCGTCCCCGAGCATGGATTCATAATAATTAAAGCGCGTTTACTCATCTTTTTTACCCCTCGTATTGAATTTCTAATTCCTGCAATTTCCGATTTTTATAATTTCTGTTCTCTAATGCCTGCTTCCTGCTGTCTAGCTGATATTGAGCGGCTTGCGGCGCGGGTTTGCATCCACCGCGATCGGGATCGCATGCCTCCTGCGCGTCGCCCACCAGACCCGATTGGTCGTGATTCCCAGACACATCACCCACGAAATAAACCAGAACCACATCAGCAGCACGACAATGTTGGAAAACGAGCCGTACAGAATATCGTAGTTCGCGCTGTACTTCGTATAGAGGTTGTAGACGATCGTCACGACCAAAAATCCGACCGATGCGAAAATACTGCCCGGCACAATATCCCGGTACGGCACTTTTTCTGTCGGCAGGACATAGTAGTTATAAGAAATCATCAAAAAATACAACCCCATGGTGATCGGCCAGCGGAACGCCACCCATGCCGCGTTCATGATCTCATTGCCCAGCACCCTGCCGAAGACCAGCTTCAGAATCGTCGGTCCATAGACCAGCACTACCAGAGAAAAGGCAATCGTAAAGACCGTAACCAGAATCGTCTTGATCGAGCGAATGCGATCCTTGACATAGCCCTCTCCGGTCGATGCGCCGTCCGTCAGTGTGTAATTCGTTACGCGAATCAGCGCAAACTGCACGCGTGAAGCCGCCCATATCGCCGTAATCGCCAGGAACAGGCTGTTCGCCCCGGACGGCGAATAGCTGAGCATATCGTCAATCAAATCCACGCCCTCTCCGCTGATGTTGATGTCCGCCCAGGACTGCAGCTCCTCCAGCGACAGGGAAAACAAGCCTAAGACCTGTGACAAAAGGATCAGCGTCGGCAAAATGGAAAGAAATAAGAAAAATGCCAACTGCGCCGCCACGCCCTGGTAATAAGGATCTTGAAACTGATAGATGCCCAAAATGATCATGCGTTTCACTCTTTGCTTTGCATAGCTTGTTTTTTCTTTCATAGGCAGTCATTTCCTTTCCTGTAAAAGATACTCCAGCTTTTCCAGCGCCTTTGCCCGGTGACTGATGCGGTTTTTTTCCTCTGCGCCAAGCTGTGCAAAGGTCACATCACAGCCATCCGGCACAAACAGCGGGTCATAGCCGAAACCGTTTTCTCCTGCAGGTGCTTCCAGAATCCTGCCCGGACATTCTCCTCTGGCAGTCAGCACCGTACCGTCCGGATACACCATCGTAATGACAGATACAAAGCGCGCCGTCCGCGCCTCCGGCGCTGCGCCATCAAGCAGCTTGAGCAGCTTCTCGTTATTCTTGGCGTCATTGCCGTCCTCCCCTGCAAAGCGCGCCGAATAGACCCCCGGTGCGCCGTCTAGATAGTCGACCTCCAAACCGGAATCATCGGCCAGCGTGATCCTGCCGCAAAGCTTCATGATCTCATTTGCCTTTTTGAAGGAATTTTCCTCGAAGGTCTCTCCGTCCTCGATGATTTCCACAGGCGGCACCCCCGCTTCATCACGAGAAATCACCGGCATGCCGAATTTCTTTGTAATCGCCTCGATTTCTTTGATTTTATGCTGATTGTGTGACGCCATGACGATGACGTTTTCACTGATTTGTTTCATCTCCGTCGCCTCCTATGTTAAAGCCTCCGATTTCTGCTTGCTTTTCGATCCTTTATGCAAGCAAACGTATATTTTATTTTACCACACTTCAAAAAAAATTTCACCAAAAATTCGTGCAAAATGCAGTGTCTGCGCGTATAATGTAGGTATGCACTGCAGGATACGGCGCGTGACGTGCGTTTCCTGCCATCTCACAAATGAAAGGACTGCGGAGCATCGTTGTTTCTCCGCAGATAGGAACCCAGTATGAAAATTGTCAATTTAGATGCCTACACGATCCACCTGAACGACCTGGACTGGAACGAGCTTGCACAGCTTGGCGATCTGGTCACTTACGATCGCATCGCACCGGAGGATGTCATTCCGGCAATTGAAGACGCAGAGGCTGTCTTTACCTCCAAAGTGAAATTCACAAAGGCGGTCATCGATGCCGCCCCGAAGCTGAAGTTCATCGGCGTAACCGCCACCGGGTACGACAATATCGACCTTGCGGCTGCCAAAGCACGTGGCATCGCGGTCTGCAATGTACCTGCCTACTCCACAGAATCCGTCGCGCAGCATACGTTCGCACTGATTTTAGAGCTCACGAACCATGTCGGCCGCTATACCGCGCTGGTACGCGAACACCAGTGGGAAAACGCACCGGATTTCACCTTTATCGACCGCCCGCTGCTGCAGCTGTCCGGCCGCTCGCTGGGCATCATCGGTTATGGCTCCATCGGCAGACGCGTCGCGCAGATCGCGGAGGCTTTCGGCATGACCGTCCACATCTACAGCAAAGAGCCGGAGGCCGCTGTGCAATCCGATATGCTTACCCTGCACTGCCCTGCCACCTCGGATAACAAGGGCTTTGTCAACAAGGACTTTATCAGCAAAATGAAGGACGGTGCGATTCTGATCAATACCGCCCGCGGTGCGTTGCTCAACGAAGATGACGTGGCCGACGCGCTGAAAAGCGGCAAGCTGGCTGCCGCAGCTGTCGATGTGGTAAACGGCGAACCGCCGCGCAAGGGGCATCCCTTCATCGGTCTTGAGAACCTGTATATCACCCCGCACATCGCCTGGTCCACCAAAGAAGCACGCGCGGTCATCACCAAAACCAGCGCCGCCAATCTCAAAAGCTTCCTTACAGGCGGCGATCTGAACCGCATCGTATAGGTAAGGACGCAAACCGCCGCGATGTGCCGTCAAGGCGTATCGACAGCGCCGCCCGGCGGTCACTCTTGGGATACTGCCCGGCAGGCGCACGCAAGCGGAAACATAAAAACCCGGATTTTACAGACGCACACAAGCTTCCTTGTGACGCTGCGAAATACGGGTTTTCTTTTTTGTTATTTTCCGTTAATAGGTGCACGCGCCTTTGTCAACGGAGGGTATCATGCATTGCAGCAGTCGTCCCCCACCGCAGGCAGCCTAAATACAGCATAAAATCGGCACGCCCATGTAGCCGCCGCCTCCGCAGCACATGCTCATGCAGAGCAGGCTCGTGCAGAACTGCCCGCAGTAATTGGAGCCCTGCATGGACGGATTGCCACCGTAGCGGGCGCTGCGCTGCTGATAACGCGTTTCGCCGCCCTGTAAGCGTTGTAAAAGACTGGCGTAATACGGATTGTTCGGTTCAAACGCGTAGGCTGCCTTGGCATGCTCCAGCGCGATCGCATTGTTGCCGACGCGATAATTGGCAAAGGCACTGTAATAATACCACTGCCCTCTGCGCTCCTGCACCTGCTCGAGCACATGCAGCCCCTCGCGGAAATAGCCGCTCTGGATATAGTTCAGCGCCGCGCGCATGTACTGCGCGTCCTTGCTTTCTTCCTGCTGCTGATAGCCGCTGCCGAATGGGTTCCCCTGACCGTCGAAGCCCCAGAACTCACCGCCGAACGGATTCCAGGCGTTGCCGCCGTAACCGCCGCCGTTTCCGGCGCCATGGTAAGCCTGCTGTGCCTGTCCCTTGCCCTGCCGCTGATCCATGATCATGCTGTAGGCCTGCTGGACCTCCTTGAACTTTTCCTCCAGCTCCTTCTGGTTCGGCTTCCCGACGTTCGCATCCGGGTGATATTTGCGGCTGAGCGCACGATATGCTTTTTTGATTTCTTCTTCTGTTGCGTCATAGCTGATGCCGAGTATCTTATATGGATCCATCTGCAGTCGTGGTTTCTCCTTTCCGCCTTGGCTGCGGCTTGTGCTTCTCCTTCTGTTCGGCATGGGCGGTCTTGGTCTTGCCGTAACGCACCCAGACACCGGAATACAAAATGTTTCTGAGGATCTCGACGTTTTCGACCAGCGGCAGACGCTCAAACGCGTCCGTACACTCTCCGATCATCAGAAGCAAGAGATTCAGCACCTGCTCCTCAAACTGCTCCTCCTGATACAGCGCCTTGAACGGATTGTACGCGCCTGTCTTCAAATCGTCCTCAATATCTTCGTATGCGTCCAGAAGATAAATATATTTCCCCAGGTAAAATCCGATTTTATACAGATCTTCCTTCCAGTAATCATCGCGATAAGCAAAGACCTCCGCGAGGATTTCACCGAACACCTTCGCGATCTTGTCCAGCGGCAGATTCCGCGCACTTTCGACGATCGTCAGCATATTCATCTTCTTTTCGATGAAAGCTGCCTTCTCCGGGTACGCGGCAGCCACGCGCCTGGCTTTCGGCTTGAGCAGCGCTTTGGCGATCAGCGCCTTGAGCTTATGCTCGTCGTTCCAGTCGTCCTGCATCTTGTAATAGGAAAGCAGCACGCACATATCCGCGCAATAGTCGGATACCGTACTTTTGCGGCTGCAGTGCTTGTGCAGCGGATGCACGATGCACCTCGTGCATTTGGTCTCCTCCGGCAGATCGTAGAGATCCGAAAGAATCATCACCAAAAAGGTCATATCGTAATTCAGTGTCATGCGCCCCGCCAGCCCATGCCGCTCCTTGAGCGCGTGACACAGCCCGCAGTAATAGCTGCGATAGGTCTCAAATTCTCTGATCTTCAGTTCCGGCTTATTGACCAACACATATCCAAACAAAATAAAACTTCCTTTCACTGCTGCGTGTAGCTTTCTTAAATCCCCGCGAATCCTTTGTGACCCTGCGGACATCCTGCGAAGCCGCAAACTTTTCGCAAAACCCGCAGATTTCCTATGAATCCTGCGGACTTTATTACTCCCTACATCTTAGCGCACAAAAGCACACAATGTGTGTGCTTTTGGTGAAGTTTGTTCTGAAGTTTCTACACAGGAAACAAATCCTTCGTTTACACGTTCTCCGTTTATCCGAGACGATTTCCTGTTTCCTGTCTGCCGCGCTTTGTCCTGCGCGCTGCACCGATCAGCTTTGCCCCTGCTACGCTTCTCTGCACCCGCAGCCAAACCGCGCCTACCAAATCTGTAACCTCTGCCAAACTAAGCGCGGCTGCCGCAGCCTTCGACGCCGCAGCTCCCGCAGTCGTGGGTGCAGTTTTCCGGTGTCTGCGGCATACCGTCATGCTTGTTTGGGTTATCCGCCGCCAGACAGACTTCGACCATATGATCCAGCCAGTCTCCGTCAAACAGCTCGATCATGCCTTTATCACAAGCCGCCGCGATCTTTTGATTGATTGGGATCTCCGCGATCGCCTCGATGCCGTATTTTGCAGCGACCTCTGCCACATGACCGTCACCGAAGATCTTATGCTTCGCGCCGCAGTCCGGACAGATATAATAAGAAAGATTCTCTACGATACCGATGACCGGAACGTTCATCAGCTGCGCCATTTTGACTGCCTTTTCGACGATCATGGATACCAGCTCCTGCGGCGAGGTTACGATCACCAGACCGTCCAGCGGCAGCGACTGGAATACCGTCAGCGCGACGTCACCGGTACCCGGCGGCATGTCCACATACATCACATCGATATCGCCCCAGACTACATTGTTCCAGAACTGGTCGATGACCCCGGACAGCACCGGACCGCGCCAGACAACCGGATCGGTCGTGTTCTCCAAAAGCGCGTTGATGGAGATCACCTTGATACCCGTCTTGGAAGCCACCGGTGTGATTTCCTCATCGGTTCCGGTTGCCTTGCTTCGGATGCCGAAAGCCTGCGGGATCGACGGACCGGTAATATCCGCATCCAGAATCGCGACCTTATAGCCTAGCCTCTGCGTCGCCACCGCC
This sequence comes from uncultured Eubacteriales bacterium, assembly GCA_900542245.1. GTDB lineage: Bacteria > Bacillota > Clostridia > Peptostreptococcales > Anaerovoracaceae > CAG-238. Next base: position 1,535 of record UQMQ01000026.1, on the reverse strand, counting down.
AGCATGGACGTGACTGAGGACTTGCCAACCCCACCCTTGCCGGATACCACGCCGATCACCTTTTTTACATTTGATTGATTGTTCATAGTACATTACACTCCTTTATCTGTATCATCCTACTGATTTTATCTTTTTCATTTCAATATCTACTTTACGCTCTTTCCCTTCCGGCTGTCAAGCGTTGTTTTGGAGGTTCAGCAAGAAAGATGTTCTTCTTCCGGATGAAAATCCTGCATAAACCGCTTCAGTAGAAACGTACAGAAATACGGGAATGTATAGATCCGGTTTTCGTGACCGATGTTGTTGGCAGAAAATTTGAATCCATAGCATATATCCGGATATTTTTCCGAGTCGATCAGCGTCTTCATAGACTTTGTTTTGCCGCTGCTTGCCTTTACTTCTATCGGGATCAATGCTGCGATACCCATTTTTACTTCGTATTTCAACCAATAAATCACAAAACATGGGCGAATTATTTTTAGTTTTGCACATAACATGAGCGAATATAGGTACGGATTGCACATTTTTTGTAGTAGTGTAAGCGTCAAACAATCGTAAGCGTCAAACCATGCGCACCTATGCAAACTTCAAAAAATATGCGAAAATGCTCTTGACAGTGATAGCCAAAGCAAGTTGATGCCATCACAGGAAGCGTAGCCAACATAAGTGCAAAAGGGCTTGGCATCCTCAATAGTCTTGCTGCAACACAAAAGCCACCCGTAGAAGGTGGCAATGTCAGTTTATGATTCAGCGTCAAATCATACGCGTTATAGCTTTTCAATTTCCTCCGATGTCAGCCCGGTAACCTGACGAATCTGCGCGAGATCTAAACCAAGCTGCATGAGGTTTCGCGCGATCTCACGCTTTTCCTGTGCTGCACCTTTCGCAAGTCCGGCAGTTTCTCCTTTGGTGAAGCCGGATTTCTCGCCTTTCGTGAAACCGGATTTCTCGCCATCCTCGTAGGCTTCGCGGGCGCGGATCTCCGCAAATTCTTCTACTGTAATTTCGTTGAAAAGCATGCCTGTCACCTCCCGGCTGTGTTTTCGCAGAAAGTCTTCGATCAAGCCCTCCTCCATACATTGTTTTACCGATGTATCGATGGCGCTTTTCAAATCGCCGCCGTTCTCCTTGGCTGCTGTTTTGATATAGTACAGCAGCTTGCTGTAGCCCAAAAGCGACGGACTTCTCTGCAAGATTTCGCTATCTGTATTATAATTCAAATTAACGAACTTGACAACCAGTTCGAGCGAATTTTCCTTTGGTGGTGCCTGGAAGCTATCGGAAAGCTTCAAGGTTTTGGTGTTCCACGTTTCATTGCCCACATAGAATAAGTAAAATTCTGGGACAGGGAATTTGACCAGCTTGCTGCCGTAAAGTCCCTCTTTACCGGCAAGGTTTTCGAGGGAACGGCTGACGTAGCCGAGGCAGCGCATCGGGATGTTCCAGTTGATGGTGCTTTGGCACTCGGACATCACCAGATGGCGTTTCTGGATGACAAAGCCGAGGTCATTGTTGCGGTCGATATAGAGGGCATT
>UQMQ01000025.1 GCA_900542245.1 uncultured Eubacteriales bacterium | reverse complement strand
GTCCGCATCCTGATACTTCAGCTGCGCTGCCAAAAGCTGATAGAAGTCTGTCATCGTCAGCTCTGTGGATGAGGCAGAAACATTGGTTCTGTCATAGAGCGCTGTCTGTGCTCCGGTCACATTCTGTAATGTGCTGATGCCTGTATGATCTACTGCCATATGGATGTACTCTCCTTTCTGATTCCCAGCCGCAGCTGCTGCAGGAAATCGATTGTTTCTGTTTCCTTGTGTTTTTTGTTTTGCTGCTGTTCGGAATTCTGCTGCTCCTGATAGGACTGCTGTCCTCTGCCGTCCTGATAGAGCTGTGTCTGCTCCTCGCGGGTCTCGACGATAACTGCGGTCTTGGTCCCCAGATTATTCTCAAGGATCAGTCCGAGCTCGCCTGCCTTCTGCGACATCGCCTGCAGGGCTTTCTTGTCCGAACAGATAATGGAAACGGCTGCCGCGCCGTCGTGGTAGGAAACCTTGACGGTCAGTTCTCCGAGAGAGCGCGGTGTCAGCTGGATCTCCAGCTCCTGCTTGCCGCTGCTGATCTGCTTGGCGATCATATCCTTGAGCATGTCAGCATATTCCGGCTTCATCTCCGCCGTCTTGGCTGTGTTCTCCGCATCGCCTGCCTGTGTCACGAGCTGCTGCTCGCTGTACTGCGGCTTGAAAGCGGAAATGTCTGTCTGCGCTGCTTTGTCGTCAGTCTTTGCGGCTGCCGGAGCTGCAGTGTCATCAGCATCGGAAACAGCTTTGACAAGCGCGGCGGGATCCTCCTGCGCGGTCTGATCGGTCTGTACGTTCTGCACGTCCGTCTGTACGGCTTCCTGTGGCTTGACAAGCTTGCTTGCTGCAAGTTCTTCGGTCTTTACCGATGTCTGCGCTGCAGTCTGCAGTGTCTGCGCTGTCATCGCGCCGAGCGGTTCTGCCTGTGCGGTCTGCGGCTGCATCCGGTCAGTCAGATTATGCACCTCTGCCTGCTGCGGCAGCTGTGCCTGTTGTCCATCCTGTGTCAGAGCAGCTTGCTGCGGCGTGAGCCATGCCTGCAAAGTCATCGTGCCGATGATGCCGTTCGCCTGTACGCCTGTCAGTCCCGCGACAGCTGTTTCAGCCTGCGGTTCCGTCTGTGCGGTCTGCTGCGGCTGGCTGTTGCCCGCTGCGGTGCTTGCCTGTGCACAGCTTGCTGCCTGTTCTTCCAGCGCTTTGCCGAAATCAGACTGCTTGTCCCTGCTGTTTTGCGTCTTTTTTGCAGAAGCTTTTGGTTTGAGATCTGCGGACTGCTGGGTCTGCATGATCAATTGTTCCATAGCGTCTTGTCCTCCTTTCTTTGAAAAATGATTTATAGCAAACCGCCGAAGCGGTGTTACTATCGCATTTTTGTCTGCATGGATGCCGACTGTCCTGCGGACCGCGGCTGCTTAATGTGCCAGACTCTCTCTGCGGCTGATAAATTCCTCAATGTCCTGTTCTTCCAGCTTGGATTCCAGTTTTTTGTACTCCGAGAGCCGTTTCTCCTTCAGCTTGCTGATGGATTTGGTTTCGGTCCGGGCTGCGATCAGCGCCGCACGCCGTTCCTCCTCTTTCTTTTTGAGGATGTCCAGCGTCTGCAGCTCTTTTTTGAGCTCGCCCTTGAGGTAATTGAGATACCGTTCAAAGGTCTGCACCTGCAGGACATTGAAGCCGCTGCTCCGTTGCTCGTTCAGCGCATCCTGTGTCTGCTTCTCCTTATCTCTGATCTCCTGTATCTTCTGTTCCTGCTGTGCGACCCGCTGCAGCGCTGCCGCATGCTCGGTGCGCAGGTTGTTTTCATTTTGTTCTTTGTAATTCAGTACGGTTTCCAGTGAAAATTTGAATTTTTTCAATTTGTCTCACCTTACTTCGATTTGTGCTTCGATGTTTTTGCTTTGATTTTTTCTTTTTGCTTTGTCTTTTCTGTTTTATTCTTCAAATATTTTTTTCAGCTCCTCGACGATTTCGTCAAAGGTGAAGGATTCTTCGACCTTCTGCTTGAGGAAGCTGTTGATCTTGTCTATCTTGGATATCGCATAGTCGAGTCGATGATTCGTGCCCGCCTTATATGCGCCGATGGAGATCAGATCCTCGTTCTGCACATACAGACTGTACAGATCGCGCAGATCTCCGGCCAGCTTCTTGTGCTCCGGCGCCGCGATGGTCGCCATCAGTCTGGAGATACTGGCGTTGATGTCGATTGCCGGGAAATGGTTCGCATTGGCGAGCTTTCTGGAAAGCACGATATGCCCGTCCAGAATGCCGCGGACCATGTCGGAGATCGGCTCGTTGGTATCGTCACCCTCTACCAGTACCGTATAAACCCCCGTAATCGAACCTGTGGCAAAGTTGCCGCAGCGTTCCAGAAGCTTCGGGAACTCCGCATAAATCGATGGTGTATAGCCTCTGGCAACCGGCGGTTCGCCCGTTGCCAAACCGATCTCGCGGTGTGCCATCGCGAATCGCGTGAGCGAGTCCATCATCAAAAGTACATCATAGCCTTGATTCTTGAAATATTCCGCAATCGTCGTTGCGACCATCGGGCATTTCATACGCAGCATCGCCGGTTGGTCAGAGGTCGCAACCACCAGCACCGAGCGTTTCATACCCTCGGGTCCGAGGTCACGCTCCGCGAACTCCAGTACCTCTCTGCCACGTTCGCCGACCAGCGCGATCACGTTGATATCCGCAGTCACGTTTCGGGCGATCATACCCATCAGAGTACTCTTGCCCACGCCGCTGCCTGCAAAGATGCCGATACGCTGACCCTTGCCGATGGTGTTCAGACCATCGATGGCTTTGATGCCGAATTCCAGCCGCTCTGTGATGGGCGGTCTGTCCAGCGGGTTGACGGTCTCATTCTCAACATAGTAGTATTTGTCTGCGCTGATCTCTCCTTTGTTATCCAGCGGATGACCGAGCGCATCGATGATGCGCCCCCGCAGGAACTCGCCGACCGGAACCTTGAGACGCTTGCCCGTATTGCGGACAAAGCTGCCGGAACCGATGCCGCTGAGGTTCTCATATGCCATGAGCTGCACCTTATCACCGTGGAAACCGACAACCTCTGCCGGAATCTCGCGTTTCTGCTTTTCGTTGTAAATCAGTACCAGATCGCCGATCCTGCTGTTGTTTGCGGACGCTTCCATCGCCATGCCGGTGACATTCTCGATTTTACCTATGTAATTGATCGTCTGACTCTTAGCGATCAGCTCGGGCAATTCCTTCAGCATACGGGGCATACTCCTTTACAACCTTGCGTTATTCATAATTTCTCTGATGTTTTCCAGCTGTGTTCCCACGCTGATATCTATGATTTCATCCGGCCGCTCGATGATGCAGGTGCCCGGCTCCATACCGTCCATCATCACGATCTTGATGTGGTCGGAGAGGTAGCTCAGCTCCTGCAGGAACTTGGCGTCCGTTTGGATGCGTTTGCTGTCCTGTGCGTCATCGATGTAAATCTTCGCCCAGGCACTCTTTTTGAGTTTTTCGGTGGATGCCAGAATCATACGCTCGACCACATCGCTGTTGGTGCGCAGACTGATCCGGACGATTTTCTCGCCGATAGCCAGTGCAATCTCCTTGAGATCCTGCAGGTGCTCCTCCAGCATGCGCTGTTTGGCTTTTTCTGCCTCCTTGAGAAAATCCGCGAAATGCGTTTCCAGTTCGTCAGCTTTTTTCTGGTATTCGACATAGCCTTCATTGCGGCCTTCCTCTGTGCCCTCCTTCAGCCCTACGCCGTAGCCTGTTTTTTTGCCTTCTTCATAGCCCTTGCGTCTGGCTTCCTCGCGAATCACCTCAGCCTCACGCCGACTCTGCTCCAGCAGCTCTTCGGCTTCGCGGCGTTTCTCTGCAAGCGCTTCTTCCAGTGCGTCCCGACGTTCCTCCGCCTCTGACTTCACAGGGAGGCTTTCGATGCCGTCTGTTGTCTCACTCCCGTCCTGCGATGCTGCAGGCTGCTCGATCTCCAGACGGCTCCAGCGAAACGGTGCGGGTTCGGGATTCTCCCGCTCATTCTTTTCCTCGGTGTCATACAATAATTTCATCATACGACGATCTCATCCTTTCCACCCTTGCCGATGACGATCTCACCGGCTTCATCCAGTCTGCGGATGATGCCTACGATGCGACTCTGTGCCTCTTCGACATCACGCAGTCTGACGTTGTTTGTGATCTCCAGATCGGATTTGACAGATTCCGCCATACGCTGTGACATGTTGGAGAAGAAACAGGTACGGATCTCCTCGTTGGCGCCCTTGAGTGCATAAACCAAATCTCTGGTGTCGCAGTCGCGGATGAAGCGCTGAATCGAACGGTTGTCCATGCCGAGGATATCTTCGAATACGAACATCCGCTTGCGGATGTCTTCTGCCAACTCGGCATCTCGCTTGCCGATCTCGTCGAAGATGAACTTTTCGTTGCTGCGGTCCATGTGGTTCATGACATCAGCCACATAATCGATACCGCCGATCCTTACGTTATCGGAGGTCAGGATATTGTCGAGACGATTGCGGATCTGCGCTTCCACGATCTTGATCGCTTCCGGCGAGGCGCCGTCCATCTTGGCGATGTTCCTAACGACCTGAATTCTCTTTTTGTCCGGCAGCTCTGCCAAAAGGTCGGCTGCCTTATCGGATTCCATGTGCGAGAGCACGATGGCGATTGTCTGCGCGCGCTCGTTCTGCAGGATGTTGAACAGGTTCTTCGTATCGACCTTGGACAGGAAGTCGAAGGTACGGTTCTTGAGAAACCGGGACATCTTGCGCAGGAGCTCGTCCGCCATGTCCTCACCATATGCCTTTTCCAGTACGGCTCTGGCGTATTCCACGCCGCCGTCGGTCACGACCTTCTGGGTCAGACAATTCTTATAGAAATCATCCAGAATATTTTCGGTATCCTCTGCCTGCAGGTGGCCTAATTTCGCCACCTCGAGCGTAAGGGCTTCGACTTCCTCCGCACTCAGATATTTGTAAAGCTTGGATGCTTTTTCGGTACCGAGCGCTACAACGACCGCCGCAGCCTTTTGCTCTTGACCGATCGTTTTACTCTTGGCCATTGTCGCCTTCACCTCCATGCAGCCAGTCTTTGATCATATGTGCAGCAATCTCAGGGTTGGCATCCGCAAAGTCGCGCACATTTTCGCGGAGTGTTCTGCTCCGTTCGTTTTTCATATTGAGAAGCTCCTGCTTTTCATTTTCCAGCGCCGCCTCATTCTGCAGCGATGCCAACACACCGCCATCTTCTTCGCCTTCTGCCAGCGCTTTTTTCTTCTTTGCTCTTTTTGCCAGCAGCAGAATCAGAATCAGCAGCAGGATCAGTGCGACGGCTGCCGCGACCAGGAACGGGAAGTACTTCCATTCCAGAATCGATGTCGGCTGATCTGCACCCGCACTCGGGTCATAGAACGGTGCCGCTACGATGGATATCTTATCCGTCCGGTCTGCCGCATCGATCCCGGCTGCATTGCCGATCAGCTCACGCAGCCTGGTGGTGTCGATCGTATCCTGCGCAGCTTGATTGATGGATACCGAAACAGTCTTGTCCTTTACTGCGCCGGATGCCAGTTCACCCTGCTCTTTTATCTGATTGACCAGATAATCCCTGTCTATGATATTGCTGTAATAGCCGTCATCACTGCCGATCGCATTGGCCACATACTGCGAAATGTCGCTGTTATCCTCCGTACCGACCACACCGCCTGCGGTGCCGCCGACGCCGGAGGCTTCTGTATCGGTCTTTTCGTGGGAGATGATGCCGCTCTTATCATTGAGGTCGATCTTCTCCGGCGTCGTGTAGGTAATGCTCTCGCGAATGACCTTTTCCATGTCGATGGTAACGTTGGTGCTGATGCGGATATTATCCGCACCGTAGAACGGCTCCAGCACATTCCAGACTTTTTTGGTGATCTGTCCTTCAACGATGCGTGCGATTTCCTCGCCGACATCGCCGGAGGTCGCGGTCTCGCCGTTCGTCGAGATCTCTACCCCTGTTTCGTCGATGACGCTGACATCCTCCATCTCCAGATCCGGTACGCTGTGTGACACGAGCCGCTGGATGCCCTGCGCCTGCTTCTGTGTCAGCTCATATCCGGTCTTGGTAATGACCGTAACGGAGGCGCTCGGCTTGCTGGCGTTCTCGTCCAGTACATATTTCTGTTTGTTGCCCAACGCGATCGTCACCTTGGCATCCTTGACGCCCTCAAACAAGCGGATTGTCGCGCCGATACGATTCTGCAGATCGTAGAGCTTATAGGTCTGGTTTTCATCGTCGGTCGTCATGCCGCCCGCGTTATTGATGAATACATCATAGGTAAAGCCGCTTTTCGGATAGCCCTCCTGCGCGAGCGTTGCTCTGGTCGTGTCCGCCACATCCGACGGCACCAGAATGTCGCCGTTTGCATTATGCTTATACTCTACCTGCAGATCGGAGAGCTTCGAGAGGATCTCTGTGGATTCGTCCGCAGTCACACCCGAAAACAGCACAACATAATCCTTATGATTCAGCGCTGCCGCAAGCGCAACCGCGCCGATCAAAACAGCAACCGCTGTGATAATGATGATTTTTTGAGTTTTTTTGGAGAATTTATCCCAAAACGCTTTGAACTTGGTCAACAGTTCCTTGATTCGTTCTTGTATCTGTTTCAATTTGTATATTCCCTGTTCGTTTGATTTTCTTTATCTGATGACGATATGCGATATTGATGAATCTGCATATCTGATTTTCGTAGTTTTGCTTACTGTTTTTTATTTTTTACACCACAAAAACCCGTTCTGCGGGCGTCTCGGGTGTTTCTCTTTGTATGTCCGTATGTCCGTTGTATGTCCGTTATGCAGGGCGTTTCACCCTTGATCTTGTTCGTTTGTTTGCCCGCCGTCTCGCGAATATTACAGAGAAATCCGCATCAGCTCGTTATATGCATCGATCGCCTTGTTTCGCAGCTGCACCAGAAGGTCGATGGAAAGCTGGGCCTGCGCGGCCGCAATCGGTACAGTATGTGCATCATCGATCTGCCCGGTGGCAAGAAGATACTGTTTGTCCTCTAAATCCTGCTGGGTTGTCTTGACGTCATTGACAGCGTCCTCAAAGATGCTGCGGAATACGCTGCTTCCGGCGTCGGTCTTGGTCGTTTGTCCGATCGCATTCTCTTTGCCGAACTGCATCGGCTGGATCGGTGTGATGAAATCATTTCCCACTGGTATTTCTCCTCATGCTTTTATTTTATCCTGTTTATCCTGCGTCTGTTATCCCGCAGCTTCTGTTCTGCAGGCTGCGCCTCCGGTCTGCGCTAGCCCTTGATGACCGTAGAAAGTCTCGTAATGTCGTTGTTCAGCGACTGCACCACATACTGATACTGTAGCGCTGTTCTTGCCAGCTCTGCCTGTTCGGTATCCGCCACCACATTGTTTCCATCCACACGCGTGGACTCTGTCTTGGATTCCTCTACCGTCCATCTGGAGCGCTCGATCGCGCTGCGGACATCGCGGCTGTTTCCGGATGCTGTGAGCAGCTTACTTCTGTATGTGTCCTCAAAGGTCACGTATTTCGCCTTATAGCCCGGCGTCTCACTGTTTGCAATGTTTGTCAGTGTGACAGATTCTTTTTTCCAGAGGTAGTCCAGCGATTTTTGCGAAAGCATCATGCTGTTTCCAAAGATGCGATTCATGCCCGTTCCTCCCTTTTTGTTTATTCTTTAGTATACTATTTTTTTCGACTATCGTCAATATTTTTCGACAATTTCACCTTGTTTTCGTTAAGATTTTGCAAAGCATTCACAAACTATTCCACCCCATCCTGCACCGCCTCTGTCGCCGGTTCGATTGTCTTGTTCTCGCCGTAGTGCAGGAAGTACACATAGATATCCACGATGGCCTGATAGAGCTCGTTCGGAATCTCCGCACCGAGTTCGAGCTGTGTCAGCACTGTCGCAAGCGAATTATCCTCGTAGATCGGCACGCCGCATTCCTGCGCCAGCTCCACCATCTTTTCCGCCAGGTAGCCCATGCCGGAGGCGACGATCACAGGCGCGGCGTTTTTACGCTCATCGTAGGAGATTGCGACCGCTTTTTTGTTCAAAACTTCGTTAAATCGTGACATTGATCGAGTTCTTCCTTTCAAAAATCTTCGGGAACGCCTCCTGAATCGGAATCGGTCGGATGCTGTTGCCGATATACAATTCTTCCGCCTTGATGCCATTGCGGCTCAGGATCTTTCTGACACCGTTTTCGATCTTTTCCGTGCCTGCCTCCAGCTCGTCCGGGCAGTTGAGCTGCATGCGGATCTTGTTCCCCTCCGGTACATACAGGAAAAAGAGGTCGAAATATCCCACCTCACTGATGTCGAATTTGATCAGACCGCGCACCGTACGTTCGCGTTCACCCGCCTCCGCACCGCCGCTTTCATCATCCGGGTCCACCCACATCTCCGCAAGCATCAGGCGATTGCCTACCCTCATCGGTACCAGCGTGTGCAGGACCGGCATATAGACGCTTTCGTTCAGTACGCTGGAAAACATCGCACTGCGAAATGCCTGTTTCTGCTCCGGATCCGCGCCTTTGACCACGCCGTCACGGATCAGCGCGGCGAACTCCTTGAGCCAGCGGTTTTTGTCGATGGATTTTTCATAGTCGGTCAGTGTCAGCAGGTGCATCACCTCTTCCGGAGACACGCCCTTGAATTTTTGCTGCATGGCCGGATATTCCATCAGCTCGCGGAATTTTTCGATCACGCGGTCGATCTGTCCGTTCTCATACCTTGCGGTCAGATTCGCCAGCAGCGCGGAGTTTTCACGCACGCGGCCGCGATCGTTGGTGTCTGTGACGTATTGATTGAGGAACGGCAGGATCTTTTCTTTGAGCAGCGCGGCGTTCTCGGTCGTATCCGCCGTACCGTTAAAATGCATCTGCCCCTGCATGCCTTCGAGACGTTCCTTGCCGCTGCTCAGCATGCCGGCTTTGAGATTTTCCAGAACCTGTGACATCTGATTGAGCAGATGCTCGCTCTCGGCCATGTCGGCATAGCGCTTGAGGAACTCCAGGATCCCGCCCTGCAGGTCGACGCTGCGGCTCTCCTTCATCACCTGACGCAGTAAATCAAAAAAAGCCCCTTGAAAAAGCAGACTGCTGTCCACTTGTTCTTTCAGTGCCGCTGCCATATTCTGGGGTTCGATCTCAATCATTTTGAGGAACTGCTGGATCTGCTGCAGTCCCTCCTGCGTCAGATTCGCAGTTGTCATACTCCGGAGTCGTTCAAACAGCGCCGGTGCGAAGTCCTCCATCGCAGTGCCCCCGGCTTTCATCTGCGCGATGAAGCCCTCGAAATTGGACTGAAATTTGAATTTCAGCGCCGCATCCGGATTTTGCGATGCGGAGTCCGAGCGTGCATCCGGGCGGACGATCTGATCCGGTACGACAGGCGCCTGCACCTTTGTATCGGGTCTGGTGACCATATTGGACTTCGGCGGCGTATTCTGACTGTCATAGCCGACGGTTGAAGTTGTGATTCTTAAAACATTCGACATAGTTTCTCCTGTCAGACGATATTTTTGAAAAATATTTAAAATTTCATCAATTATTTGGTCGTAAATTGTTAACTTTTATATTATTCGGTCGATATATAAAATTGGAAAACTGTTTCCGGGTATAAGAATACCACATTCTTCCCCCATTTTGCAATAGTTTTCGACAAGATGCAACAAAAATATATTTTAAGATAAAGGTGGTGTAAACACTATGGATAGTTCTGTAGAAAGCTTATTGGACGCATACCTGTTTGAAACGAATTCCCTGCTGATGGATCTGGACGAGCTGCTGATCAACGCGGAGAAAAACGAGAGTCTCTCGCAGGATGACGTCAACGAGATTTTTAGAAGTATGCACACGATCAAGGGCTCCTCTGCCATGCTTGAATTTACTTCTATTACAGAAATCGCACATCATATCGAGGACCTGTTCTTCTACATCCGCGAAAACGGCATTGACTCTCTGGATGAAAACCATAAAAAGGCGCTTTTCAATCTGATGTTCAAATCGACCGACAAGCTGCGCGAGGAGGTGCAGAAGGTCGAGAACAGCGAACCGTTGGATACAAATATCGAACCTTTCGTTGCGGAGATCAACGGACTCTTGAACGAGATCTCCGGCAAGGGCGCAGCCGCCGATAAGCAGGCTCCGGCAGCGGGCGGCGCGGCAGCACCTGCAGCCGGCAGCGCAGGCTCTGCCCCTGCGGAGGCTGCACCGGCATCCCTGCCGGAAACGGATATGCCATATCTGCTCCACGTGTACTTTACCGAGGGCTGCGGTATGGAGAATCTGCGCGCGTTCATGCTGGTCAACACGCTGCATGAGATGGATATGAAGCCGTTCTTCTATCCGTCTGACATCGAGACCAATCCGGAGACCGCCAATGATATCATCGAAAACGGTTTTTATCTCGGCTTCCCGACGGAGAAGGATCTGGAGCTTGCCTCCAAAGCGGTCGATCAGGCACAGAACATTTCTTCCTACGAAATGATCCAGAACCCTGCTTCCAAACAGGAGGAATCCAACGCAGATCTTCTGGTGTCCGCACCGGAGGGTGCGCCTGCGCCTGCTGCCGCTGCAGAACCGAAAAAGGAGACTGCGGCGCCGAAACCGAAGCCGAAGGCTGCCGGCGGCAAATCGCCTGCTGCACCGCACCATGCGATCAAGCAGGATCTGATCAGCGTTAACCTGTCCAAGCTTGACGCGCTGATGAATCTGGTCGGTGAGATCGTCATTACAGAATCCATGGTGACCTCTTCCCCGGATCTCAAGGGTCTGAAGCTGGATAATTTCATGAAGTCTGCGCGTCAGCTGCGCAAGCTCCACAGCGATCTGCAGGACATCTCCATGTCGCTGCGTATGGTCTCGGTATCCGGTGTATTCCAGAAGATGAACCGTATCGTGCGTGACATGAAGCAGCACCTGAACAAAGACGTACGCCTGACGATCATCGGCGAGAATACCGAAGTCGACAAGACCATCGTTGACAATATTTCCGACCCGATTATGCACATCGTCCGCAACTCTATGGACCACGGCATCGAAAAGACCGCCGAGGAACGTATCGCTGCGGGCAAGGATCCGCAGGGCGAGCTGATCCTCTCTGCAACGCATACGGGCAGCGAGGTTATCATTTCCATCTCTGATGACGGTAAAGGTATGGACCCACAGGCAATCCTGGAAAAAGCCGCACGTCAGGGCATTCTCACCAAACCGGAGGAGGAATACACCCAGAAGGAAATCCTTTCTCTGCTCATGATGCCGGGCTTCTCCACTGCGCCTGAGATCACCGAATACTCCGGTCGCGGCGTCGGTCTGGACGTTGTAAAAAAGAATGTCGAGGCGATCGGCGGTACGGTCACCATCACCAGTGAGCTTGGCAAGGGCAGTACGACAACCCTGAAGATTCCGCTGACCATGGCGATCGTGGACGGCATGGAGGTTTCGATCGGCGGTTATCTGTACACGATTCCGCTGGCGCATATCAAGCAGTCCTTTAAGGCCTCCGAGAACGATATCATCCTGGACCCATCCGGTCATGAAATGATCCGCTGCATGGATGATTTCTATCCTGTGATCAGAGCCGGAGAGCTTTACAACATTCCGGACTCCTGCACTACCATCGATGAGGGTATTCTGATCTGGATCGAGTCGACCGACCATTCGTTCTGCCTGCTGGTAGACAGCCTGCTCGGTGAGCACCAGATCGTGGTCAAACCGCTGCCTTCTTATCTGCAGCAGTTCCATATCAAGGATTACGGCATTACCGGCTGCACGATCCTGGGCGACGGCAATATCAGCATTATTCTGGATATGAACAATATCTACTCCGCTTCGCACGGATATTATTAGTTTAGTTAGGAGGATACACATGTCAGCAACTGATTTAGATAGGGAAGATATCGTTTCCGAGGATTCCGAAAACGAGAATATTGAACGATTTTTAACCTTTGTTTCCGATACCATTACCTTCGGCGTCAGCACGAACCGGGTCATTGAGATCATCTCGACCTACATGATCCGTCCGCTCCCGATGGTACCGGGCTATATCAAGGGCATCATCAATCTCCGCGGTATGGTCATCCCGGTCATCGACCTGCGTATGCGTATGGGGAAACCGCCTGCCGAGGAAACCGCTTCTTCCTGCATTATCGTACTAGAGATCGAAGATGTCACCATCGGTGTGCTGGTGGACGCGGTCATCCAGGTTCTGGATATCGACCTCACCAAGACAACGACCATCCCGGTGCATGATAACCAGGAGCTTGCAAATTCGATGACCTCCCTGGAGGACGGTACCGTCGTTTTGTTCTTGAATTGTGAGCAAATGATACAGCAGTAATTGAGGAGGCAAAGCAGCACAATATGATGCAATTAAGCGATCAGGACTTTAAACGTCTGGTAACGTTTATCAAGAGTAATTACGGAATCAATCTGGAGCAAAAAAGACAGCTCATCGTGGGGCGTCTTTCCAATACACTGATTTCGATGGGCTACAATTCTTTTCAGGACTATATCGATCACATCCTGACCAAAAAGGATCCGAAAGAGATCGAATTGATGCTCAACAAACTGACGACCAATTATACCTATTTTTATAGAGAGGGCGATCATTTTGACTATTTCCGCGATACGGTGCTGCCGTATCTCGAAGAGACAAAAAAAGACAGGGTGCTCAGTATCTGGAGTGCCGGCTGTTCTTTCGGTCAGGAGCCTTATACGCTCTCGATGATTTTGAAAGAGTATTTCGGCAGGAAAGTGCCGCAGTGGGATACCAGAGTACTGGCTACCGATATCTCGCAGAACGCGCTCAAGGCCGCCATGCAGGGTGTGTACGACGAAGAGTCTCTCAGCGCGCTGCCTGCCGGCTGGAAACAAAAATACTTTAAGAAAACGACAGAACCGGGAGTGTTCCAGGTATCGGACACGCTCAAGAATAATGTCATTTTTAAGACTTTTAATCTGATGGATCCTATCCGTTTCAAACTGAAGTTTGACGTTATCTTTTGCAGGAACGTCATGATCTACTTCGATCAGCCTACCAAAGAGGCACTGGTGCAGCGTTTCTATGACGCGACCGTGCCGGGCGGATATCTTTTTATCGGACATTCCGAAGGCTTAAATCGCAGCGTTACTCCGTACAAATATCTGATGCCTGCCGCTTACCGCAAGGCTTAGCGTTGCATTCGGACGTTCTTTCGGCACATCTTTTCACAACCCGATTTGTCATGTGCCTGCCGCATGCGTCTGTATGCGCATGCAATCCGAAACGCAGTAAGCAGTCAATAGATATATAGAAAGGAAGTAATCCGAAGATGGCTAATGATAAAGTACGTGTATTTGTAGTGGATGATTCGTCTGTATTTGTAAAATTTCTCACAGAAGGGCTGGCTGCTGAGAATCCGCGCATCGAGATCGTCGGTTATGCAATGAATGCCTCCGACGCCATGCGCAAGATTCCTTCTGCCAGACCCGATGTGGTCACCATGGATATTGAAATGCCGAAGACCAACGGCATTGAGTTTTTGAAAGAGCTGCTGCCAACCTATCTGGTTCCGGTCATTCTGGTCTCCTCCGTCAACGTCAGCGTCTTTGACGCGCTCGCAAACGGTGCGGTGGATTTCGTAAAGAAACCGGATATGAGCAGAAACTACAGCGCCAAATTTTTCATCACCAATCTGGCCAACAAGGTCATCGGCGCCTCGACAGCAAGGGTACAGCTGCCGCGCGCGCTGCGTAACGCGAACGCGGCACCGCAGCCAGCCGCGCCGGGCGGACGCCCATCCGCAGGCTTTGGCAACGCAGCAATCCGCACATCTGCTGCTGGCTCTCGCAGCAGTGTAAATCCCTGTTTCGCCGGGTCTGCACAGTCCGACAGCGGGCAGTCTGCAGGCGCGCGTCAGACGCGCAGCGCAACGCAGGGCATCATCCTGCCGAGCGGCGCGCAGATCAAAGGCAGCAAAACCAAAATGGATCAGCTGGTCATCGCCATCGGTGCTTCGACCGGTGGTACAGAGGCTACGTTGCAGGTATTGCAGCAGCTTCCGGCTGATACGCCGGGCATCGTCGTAACGCAGCACATGCCGGAGGGCTTCACTGGTATGTACGCCCAGAGGCTCAATCGTCTCTGCAAGATGGAGGTCAAAGAAGCTGTCGACGGTGATGTCATCAAACGCGGCCGCGTATTGATCGCGCCGGGCGGCAATCGGCACATGAAGGTCGTCAAGCTTGGCGGTCACTACACCGTCAATCTTTTCGAGGCGGAGAAAGTCAACGGACACTGCCCTTCGGTCGATGTGCTGTTCCGCTCTGTTGCGAATACCGTCAAGGGTGACGCTGTCGGTATCATCCTGACCGGGATGGGACAGGACGGCGCTTACGGTCTGCTGGAAATGCGCAAGGCCGGCGCTTACACCATCGGGCAGAACAAGGAGTCCTGCGTGGTCTACGGCATGCCGATGGTCGCACAGAATATCGGCGCAGTCGCGATTCAAGCCGCCTGCGAATCCATCCCGAACGTGTTGGTAAACTTTTTAAACAAACTGTAAACGATTACGGCATCGTTATCGATCAAATCAAAACGCACGAGGCAGCTGACTGGCGTCAACTGTCCCGTGCGAATTTATTTTCTGCTATTCCGCTTTGCATACCATACAGTCCTTTTTATAAAAGCGGACCGCATATTTGAGGCTCGGCTGATACCCAGCATCCGTAAACGGCTGCGCGTAGAAACAAGCAAAAAAGGACAAAAGTGCGCGGTGACGCTTACTCGCCGATATCTTCAAGCAGTTCATCGAAGTAGCTGCGCAGCGCTTCCATCGTCTGCTTGTCCGGTCTCACGATCTGGTACTTGCCGTCAGTGTAATACAAGGTAAGATTGACCTTGTCGTCCCACGCGGCAGACGGACATTGCTCTAATTTCAACTCCTCACAGATCTTCTGCACCGGTTTCCAGACTTGCTCCGTCACGAGCGCGTGCCTCCCTTCCTCGACGCCATTCCGATAGTAATAGGCGTTCAGTCTCCATCGAGGCTGCGTGAGCGGTTCCTCATCCGGCAGGGCGGTGTCAAAGGTCAGCTGGTAGGAGTACTGTTTCTTTTTGCTGAAAATCCCGCTGTGGTTCTTCATGTAGATGCCGTTCAGCTCCGGTGGGTCGTAATAAACGATTTCTCTGCCGATGGGGTTCGCAATCTCCTCCATGATCGCCAGAACCGTGCGGAATCTCCGATCGTTCGGAATGAAATACTGCGCCCGTTCTTCGGTGCCGTCCTCGTTTTGCCAAATCAGATAAAAGCTGCTTTCGTTCGGTCCGTCTGTCGCGAAAAGATAGTCCTTGCTTTTTTCGAGCACGCCGCTGGTTTTTTTCGGCACGACCTCCTGCAAGAGCGGCAAAATAGCCTCGATCGCCTCCTGCAGGCTCTGCCATTCCTCCCTACTGATTGCGATGTCTTCCTTTGTCTTGTAATCCTCGCGTTCCGCAGAGGCTTCGGCATCCTGCGCCGGGTCAAAGTACCTAGCGTACACAAGCCGATCGTTTCGGATGGTAAGATGCAGATCCGCACCGTACATCATACCGTTAACGGTATCATATTCTGCGCCCACGAGCGTCATATGCTTCCTTTTTTCCATCTCGGTATTTCCTTTCTCCGTACCGCTGCCGGGCACGTTCGTGTCACCGCAAGCGCACATCACAGCAGCCGCAGACAATACCAGCAGTCCCGCCGCGATGACTGTCAGTAAATTTTTTTTGCTTCCCCTGTGCCGGACAGGACAATGCTTCCCATCAGCCCGCAGCATAAGCATCACGACCTTCCCACCAGATGCAATCCTTGAAGCGTTCGCCGTTATCCGCACCCGGGTACATCGCGCTTTCCTGATAGCCGAAGCTGCAGCGCTCAAACACCAGCTTGGACTTGCGGGTCGCTTCGTACCAGCCCGGACCCTCGGAGCCTGTCATATGGCAGTTCCGGAACAAAAAGCTGCCGCTGCCGCCGACGATATAGAACGGACCGATGCTGCAGTCCCGGATCCGGCTGTCTGTGATGACAAAGTCGGCGCATCCGGTTGTGGTACTGATTCCGTAAACGCCGCAGCCGTAAAGATCCATGCTGCGCATATCAACGTTGCTGCATTCAGAGAAGTGCAGCACATCTCCTTCGCAATAGCCGCGCTGCATATGTCCAAGACTCAGATTTGACAGCTTCAGATCGTTGCAGTTCAAAAAGTTTAAGACAGCCGCATAGCTTGCTTCGCTCACGATCTCTGTGAGGATCGCGTTTCCTGCCTCCCCGCTGATAGAAAGATTCTTCACATCCTGAATCCAAAGCTCGATGCCATCATAGCATTCGCGTAGCTGTGTGTAGGTATGGGAGAGATTCCAATCCCGCACATCATCGGAAGCCAGATTTTCCAAACAGGCGCTGAGATTGTAGTATCCGGCCGCCAGGCGAATGTTCGCGTCCGGCTCGATGGCCTCCAGCAGCTCCTGCATATTGCTGACAAGGATCAGATTCTTATCCTCCGCTTGCTCTCCCTGCGCGGCCTGCGTACTGCTGGCTTCTCCATGCATCTGCGTGCCGCAGCCGCTCATCACGACGCCCGCCATCAGGATTATGATCAGCGCCAGAACCGCCGCTGACGTGATATTCCGGCTTTTTGCTTTGTTTTGTTTCCGCATCTCTCTTCCTTTCCTATCTCGGAATCTACCGATTCCGCCTCTCTGCTCCTGTCTTTGCTTGTAGTATAGCGTATCTAAACGCAAAAATCCCCACCCTTTTTGTCAAAACGGGTGGGAAAACGCAAATTTTCTTTATCTTTCTTTGTCAAAATTCTATACAATGTCCTTGACAGTGACCCTTACCCTAGATTACATGAAAACTTTGGGGAAGATATCCCGGATACGCTTGCAAACGCGGCCAAAATCCCCTATACTAATGGTATAGGCAGGTGTTTTCCGTTTGGCGGTCAACATCCTGCGCTGCGATTCGTTAAAACCGTCTATGCTGAGAAAGGCAGGTACCCGTATGAGAAAATTCATTATTGACACCGATACCGCTTCTGATGATGCTGCGGCGATCATGATCGCTGCGATGAGCCCCCAGATCGATCTGCTCGGCGTTACGATCGTAGCCGGCAATGTCGGTCTCGCACAGGCGGCAGACAACGCGCTGATGACGCTGGAGGTCTGCGGCTGTGATGCGCCTGTGTTTCTCGGCGCGCGCCAGCCCCTCTTCCACGACCGCCACGAAACAATCAGCGTACATGGCAAGGATGGCATGGGCGACTGCGGCATCATCCATCCGCAGAAAGCGCCGGAAACGATGCGCGCCGTCGAGTTCATCCTCTCACAGGTCGAAAAATATCCTGATGAGGTGGAGTTGGTCGTCCTCGGTCCGGCGACCAATATCGCGCTGGCTGTTTTGACTGATCGGGAAATCATGTCCCATGTCAAACATATCTGGTCCATGGGTACGCCCGGCTTTGGCTCCGGCAACGCGACACCGGTTTCGGAGTTCAACGTCTTTATCGACGCGGAGGCTTACGCACTGATGCTGGGCTGCGGGATTCCTGTAACCATCGCGGGCTTCGACCTCTGTACCGGCAGCATCGGGCTCGACCGCTATGAGCTGGCTTACTTGTCAAACAGTACCCCCGCGGGGAAATTTTTGGAGCGTGCGACCTCGCGCCTGCTGCAATTCAATCTGGATACGCGCGGCGTCCATCTGGTGGATCTGCCTGACGCGATCGCCATGGCGGCAGCGGTCTGGCCGGACTTCGTTCGCGAAAGGGTTTCCTGCCATTGTCACTGCTGTACGGAGCAGGGGCATGCTTACGGGCAGGTCATCTTCTACCAGAAAGGACGCACCTATGAGGCGATCCCGGAGATCAGCACGTTTAACGCCGAGGTCATCACCAAAATCGATGAACAGGTTTTCACTGAGAACTTTATGAACCTCTTTACCGAAACACAGCAGTAGCGCTGCGCGATCGCCGCACTGCTGTGCGCCGTTTCTCCATGTGCCACTAAAAAAACACATCGGGTCGCTCGCAAGGAGTACCCGATGTGTTTTGATATAGGAAGGATGTTCTATGAAGGCAGGAAGCATTTACCACGCGCCGCCGCCGCCACCGCCGTAGCCGCCGCCGCTGTAGCCGCCGCCGCCCGAGCTGTAGCTCGTTCCGCCGGAGTCTCCGCTGCTTCCGGTACTGCTCGATGTCGCGCTGGAGGCATAGGACGTATACGTACGAAGCTCCTCGATGCGCTCCATCATTTCCAGCCAGTACAGTCTGCCCAAAAGATCGTCCTCCGCGTCGTACCAGTCCGCAGGCGGAACCGCGATATTCTCAAACTGCTTGATCCATTTATCTGTCAGCCCCATGACATAAGCATAAGGCAGGATGTTGTAAAAATAGGACGGGTCCTCCTCCACCAGCAGATTCAGCTTTGGCAGCTCGGCCTTTTCGATGAAATTACGAAGCCCGAAGATTTGTCCCAGCTCGCGCGCGTATTTCTGGTTGCGCCGCTCCATGAATACCGCGCAGATGGCGGAGATCACGATCAGCGCACAGAACAGCAGCGCCAGCCCTGCGCTCTCGCCGACCCATCCGATGCCGACCTTCGTGCAGGAGCAGGCAAGCGCGATCAACGCACCGGCAGCGAATATGCGAAGCCCTTTGCGGAATTTTTTTCCGTCTGTGTGCAGTCTTTTCGCCTTGATCGCCATCGAAATGCCGACCAGCAGCAGAACCTGCGTAATGATTTCCAGACCCATCACCGCGCTGTCCCTGCTTGCGAGGGCGAAGAACAGGAAGGTCAAAAAATGTCCCACGCACAGGATCAGCGCGCCGCCGATCTGCCGCAGCTTGCTGCCCTGCTCCATCGGCGCGTTGTCACCGCTGTATTCCGTTTCCAGCATGCGGCCTGCCGACCGCCATGCACTGCACAGAGAGCTGCTGTATTTGCCGAGGTTCACACCTTTTTGTGCGACACCCTGCGGCATGGTCTGCCCACTGCTGTCCGCGCCTGTTTGCAACGGCGCGTCGCCAAAAATTCCATGATACATGCGGCAGACAAAAGGCTTTTCGAGGTCGTCCGGATCTTTGAGCGGATAAACGCGCAGCTTGTGATTCTTTTCCGCTATGCGCAGATACCCCTTTTGCGCCATATAAACCACCATCGCGCCGAGATCGCGGCTATCGATATTGCCGTCGTAAAAGTATCCGACCTCCGCTGGCGTCATGCCCTTCGGCGGATAGAATTCGACCGTCTTGACCAGCTTCGGGTCCCGTCCCTTACGCAGCCAGTAGAGTACGATCAGCACCGGCACCGCAAACATCGTCACCAGACCCGCGGTACGCGCCCAATCGTTGTTGAGCTGTCCGACCCAGTAGCCCTCCTCTAACGGAATATAGACCGTAATGCCGGTGCCCTGCGGCAGCTCTGTGCCGGTGATCCGCAGCATATTCTTGTTTTCATCATAACTCCAGTATACGTTTTCATGCGCTGTGTCGCTGCCGTAGGCTGCCGCGTAAATCTCGATCTCCGACTTTTTTACCGGCTTCGGCAGCTTCATGTTGATCTCGCAGGCGCCGATCGGCGTCTCCCATTCTGTCGGCAAAAGGTCATAATACAGCACATCGGACTCGACATTCTTATCATCGTAGATTCGAACCAGATAACTGATCTCGTACTGCTGCTTTCCCGTCACATAGGTGTCCTCGTCGCCCAGTCGAATGACAAATTTGCCGTTTTCCTCATAAGTTTTGTGCGGCACATCTCCGGTGTCCACGTCCGTAATCTTCATCGTCTTACGCATTTCGTCATCATAGACGGGAATATAGCGAAAGATGCCGCGCTGCTGCTTGTCAAAATTCACGTCGATGCGCTCTTTGACCTGATAGCTGTTGTCCTCCCGCACAATGACATCGATATCATAGCGGTCGGTTGTATAGGCAAGCGCCGCGCCCGGGAAAACACAGGCAGCCAGCAGGATTGCGATCATCAGCGCGATACGCAGCCGCAAACGGTTTCGGTTTCGTTTTTGGTTCTGTTTCATCGGAACCTCCTTTTTGTTATGCGCACGTTTGTCCGCAGGGAATCTTCTTCATCTACGCTTCTCTTATGCCCAAGGGTCCTGCGCAGCCGGCGTGCGGATCGCGCTCATCAGAAGCTGCTGCCACAGGAACCACTGCTCGCCCTTTTGACGCAGGACGATCGGGCGCGGACTGTCCGCGCCGCCGGAACGGATGAACAGCTTGACATAGCCCTCTTGGTCGTAGGAATGTGGGTCTGCCGAAACCGTAATCGTAAACGGCTCGGACGGTGTATAATGATTCGTCGGTGTCGCTCCCTCAAAATAGGAGAACGGAATATGACTGCCGCCGCGGAAACGATCCTGCAGGAACTGGATGTCCGCGCCGTTCATCGGCTGCGGTCCTTTGAGGAAATTCAGCATTTCCTTGCCGATCTCCGGCGCTGCCGCGTAAGCGCAGAGCGCACAGACTGTCAGCGCTGCCGTCTCAAACGGCAGTAGCTTCATCTCCTCTACGCTTTCCGGCAGCGCCTTGAAATGAAAGGTCCGGCTTTCGCCTGTTCGCAGCGCCTCGGCTGCCGCGCCCTTCGCGGCTTTTTTCAGATGATCAAAAATACTCATGTTTACTCTCCTTTGATATCATGCGGGTATCCATTCGGCCCATGCAGTATCTCCAGCCTGCCCTCTACACGACTCATCAAGTGATTGTGCAGCAGGAGATACTCCTCCACGATGGCGTAATCCGAGCTTGCCAGCACGCGCGGCTCCTCATTGGCGCGAGTTTCCTCCAGACTGACGCCGAAAAAGTCTTCCATATTGGAATAATGGAAAATCTGCAAGCCGATACGGAATTTCGTGTCATCGTCGACAGGCTT
>UQMQ01000024.1 GCA_900542245.1 uncultured Eubacteriales bacterium | reverse complement strand
CCCATATCGGTTTGCTGTCATCAATATTTGCGAGCATCTTGCTGGAAAACGATGCTTCAATTCTCCCAGTCCTATGATACAGCTCTTCTATAATTTCATCAAAAGAGGGGTTCTGTACTTTTGCAATCTCAAAAAATCCATAGAATTGTTCTTGCCATGCTTCGTCTCTTCGAACACGATAAAATCCATTGAACGTCTTTTGAAATTCTCTATTTTCTGCAATGTTGACCTGATTTACATGCTTTATTATATAGGCATATTTTTCCAACCCAAAATTTGAAACAAATATTTGATGAATAATTTCATACGGATTAATTTTTAACAGCATTTCTTCTCCTTTGCACAAAAACCAGCGCCTTCGATTCTGCCCGCATATTTATATGTATATGCCTTGCTTGTGCGTCCGGTTGGCTCTGGTTTCTTTTTTTGATATTTGTGTTCTTCATGGATACACACTCCCTCGGTAGATTGTCATGGGTCTATCTCTAAGGGTCACGCTTCCTCTTCATTCTAGCATAATTGTCGAAAAAAGTCTATTGATACATTGTTAGATTTTTGATTTCCGTCGCTGCAGGACTGACTTGCCACTATCTCTGCAAATGGCTGGACGGAAACCGACAGCAAGGCAACCAGCCGAAAGAGTAGCCTGACTCTTAAAACGAGGCACTAGAAAACCCCACGATCTGCCATATCGTGGGGTTTTGTTTGTTGCGTAAGTTTACTTACATCCTTTTTGTGATTTCAGTATATGCTTTTCGCTTGTATTTGTCAACAATTTTTTGTATTTTGAAGCAAGTAGTCAATAATTCAAATAGTCCGTAGAATGCAGAGATCGTCAAAATTGCTGCCAAGCTTCCATCTATGGCTCGTTTTGAGCCAAAAACACGGAACCCCACGATCTGCTATATCGTGGGGTTCGTTTACTGCGTAAGTTTACTTCCCTGCTGCTTCCATCAGCTTGTCTATCAGCTCGATGGATTCCAGGATCAGGCCGTCGCAGTGTGCCTTTTTGTTTCCGCCTTTTTCCATGTTCGCTTTGAGCAGGTCGGCGCAGCAGAGCATACCGTCATGCTTTTGGGCAAACGCTGTCTGAAACTGTTGGACAGATGCCGCGTCAGTGATGCCGGCTGCACCAAGGACCATCAGCGCCGCGGTCACAGCGCCGCACACGCTGCCGCGTTTCATGCCGCCGCCAAAATTCGCGGCGATGGCTGCTGCCTGCGCCTCTGAGAGTCCCAGCTCCGCAGCGTAAACCCGCAGGATCGTTTGCGCGCAATTACCGGCAGGCGGCACCTGCGCGCGGAGTGCTTTCGCTTTTTCGATGTGTTGATTCATATCTTTTCCTTTTTCATTTTGGGGGCGATTCCTCTGTACGCTCGCCCTCCTATTTTACCCGGTGCTCCGCGTCGCAGTAGATGCAGCGATATGCCTTTTTGCTGCGATCTGTGAGGCGGAAGGTGTGGACGATCTCCTGCTCGACAGTGGTGATACAGCGCGGATTCTTGCACTTGATCACATTGCGCAGGGTCTGCGGCAGCTCGAGGTGCAGCTTCTTTTCCAGCTGGCCGTCTTTGACCAGATTGACAGTGATGTTGCTGTCGATGTAGCCGAGCACGTCGAGGTCGATATCGATACGGTCATCGATCTTGATGATGTCCTTCTTGCCATATTTCGCGCTGTCCGCGTTCTGAATGACCGCAACACAGCTGTCCAGCTTGTCGAGCCCCAAAAGTTCATATACCATCATACTCTTGCCCGCCTTGATATGGTCGAGCACGATTCCGTTTTTCACGCCATCTATATTCATAATTTGCCTCCGTTCTGATTCACATAGTTCATTTACCCAAGAAAATATCTTCGCATGGTTCTTGCGGCTTGCCGTACGTTTTGCGCGCGCACCACCCCTTATGCCTCTCTCTTGATGCCGAGCAGGAAAAGGATCAGCGCCATGCGGATGTGCTTACCGCAGAGTGCCTGGAAGAAATAGCAGGCGCGCGGATCGTCATCGACTTCGACCGAGATCTCGTTGACACGCGGCAGCGGATGCATAATCGTCAGATCCTCCTTGGCTGTCTCCAGTTTTTCGAGATTCAAGATGTAGCTGTCCTTGAGTCTGACATAATCCTCTTCATTGAAGAAGCGCTCTTTCTGTACGCGGGTCATGTAGAGAATGTCGAGCTCCGGCATCGCCTCTTCGAGAGACTCCACCTCTTTCCACGCCGCGCCTGCCGCGTCCATCTTTTCCTTGACGTAATCCGGCACCTGCAGCTCCTGCGGAGAAATCAGCACGAAGCGGATGCCCTCGTAGCGCAGCATCGCCTCGATGAGGGAATGTACGGTGCGGCCGAATTTGAGGTCGCCGCAAAGACCGATGGTCATGTCGGACAGACGGCCTTTTTTACGCTTGATGGTCAAAAGGTCGGTCAAGGTCTGCGTCGGGTGGAAATGTCCGCCGTCGCCGCCGTTGATGATCGGTACGGTCGTGCGCTGTGCCGCCACGATCGGTGCGCCCTCCTTCGGGTGGCGCATGGCGATGATATCCGCGTAGCAGCCGACGGTGCGTACCGTATCGCTCACGCTTTCGCCCTTGGCCGCGGAGCTGGAATTTGCCTCTGAAAAGCCCAGTACGCTGCCGCCGAGCTCCAGCATCGCTGCCTCAAAGCTCAATCTGGTTCTGGTGCTCGGTTCGAAGAACAGCGTTGCCAGCTTCTTGTGCGCGCAGATATCCTCATACGCGCTGTGATGCGCGACAATATCATCGGCCACCGCGATCAGTCGGTCGATTTCCTCTACTGTCAGGTCGGTAATGTTGATCAGGTTTCTGATTTCACTCATTTATTTATCTCCTTTCATCCATCCTTCATCGGAAGGGTTATCTCTGAACTTTAAGATTTTTTCCTTGTCCTCCGGCCGAATATAGCCGCTTGCCGCCGCGACCTCCACAAGCGCGTCAAGGTCACACAGGCTGACATTCTTCACATCGTTTTCAGCCAGTCGGTCGAGGCCCTTTTGCATACCATAGGTAAAGATGCTGACAATGCCGAGCACCTCCGCGCCTGCTTCCCGCAGCACCTTGACGGTATCGACAGCGGACCCCGCGGTAGAGATCAGATCTTCGACAACCACCACCTTCTGTCCCGGAATCAGCTTTCCTTCGATCTGGTTTGTGCGTCCGTGATCCTTCGCGGAACCTCTGACATAGCCCATCGGCAGATCCATCAGGTGTCCGACGATCGCCGCGTGCGCGATGCCTGCCGTACTGGTGCCCATCAGCACCTCACAGTCCGGATAATTTGCGCGGATCAGCTGCACCAGACCGTTCTCGATCATCGTGCGCACATCCGGCGCGGTCAGCGTCAGGCGGTTATCGCAGTAAATCGGGCTTTTGATGCCGCTTGCCCAGGTGAACGGCTCCTCCGGCCTTAAAAATACAGCTTCAATCGAAAGCAGACCTCTCGCAATCTCTTGTTTGAATTCCATCGATATGCTCCTTTCCCATCTATTCCATTTATTTTAATTTTTATCTATCTGTTTCTCTTTTGCGCAAGCATGCCCGCTCGCATTTGTCCTTCACGGCTCAGCCGACAAATTCGCGCACGCATCTGCGGTAAGCCGCCACAGGATCTGCCGCCTGCGTGATCGGGCGCCCGACCACGATATAGTCGGAACCGATCTCTTTGGCGCGCGCCGGTGTCGTAATGCGCACCTGATCGCCTGCCTCACCGTCCGCGAAACGCACGCCCGGTGTAACCGTCAGGAACTCTCTGCCGCAGGTCTCATGCACGCGTGCCGCCTCCAGCGGTGAGCAGACCACGCCGTCCAGTCCCGCCTTTTTGGCGTTGGCTGCATAGTGGTCGACCACCTGCTCCAGCGGCTTTTCGATCCAAAGATCCTCTTCCATACGTTTCTGGTCTGTGGAGGTCAGCTGCGTAACCGCGATCAAAAGCGGCCGGCTGCCGTCCGCGCGGGTAAGTCCCTCGAGCGCGGCTTCCATCATCGCGATCGTACCGCCCGCGTGCAGATTGCACATATCCACGTCCAGTCCGGAGAGGACTTTCATGGCTTTTTTAACGGTATTCGGGATATCGTGCAGCTTCAGATCGAGGAAGATCCGATGCCCTCTGGCTTTGATCTCGCGCACGATCTGCGGTCCCTCGGCGTAATAAAGCTCCATACCGATCTTGACGTACGGTTTTTCTTCGGTGAACTGATCCAAAAAGCGGAAGGTTTCCGCCGCGGACGCAAAATCACACGCAACAATTACATCTTTTCCCATGTTAATGTCCTCCTCCGATTATTTCTTCTAATTTTGTGATGCCATAAGATTCACAAACGGCCGGCAGTGCCTCGATGATGTGCTTGCAGGCGAACGGATCGACGAGGTTCGCCGCGCCGATCTCGACGGCGGTCGCGCCGGCCAGCATCATTTCAATGACCTCCTCCGCGCTGCTGACGCCGCCCATGCCAACGATCGGAAGCTTGACCGCCTCATAGACCTGCCATACCATGCGCAGCGCGACCGGCAGGATCGCGTGTCCGGAGAAGCCGCCCATCTTGTTGGCGATCACCGGACGCTTGGTTTTAAGGTCGATCCGCATGCCGAGCAGGGTATTGATCAGACTGATGCCGTCTGCCCCTGCCGCTTCGCAGGCTCTCGCGATCTCGGTAATGTCTGTCACGTTCGGTGAAAGCTTGAGCAGCAGCGGTTTGTCGGTTGTCCTGCGTACCGCCGCGGTCACCTCTGCCGCGGCCTGCGCGCTGGTGCCAAAGGCCATGCCGCCGCCATGCACATTCGGGCAGCTGATGTTGATCTCATACCAGCCGATCTGGCTGCTTGCCGCTTCGTCCGCCTCGAATTTCGCGACCGTTTCGACATAATCGCTGACCGAAAAGCCGCTGACGTTTGCCATGACCGGCTTGTGGAAAATCCTCCGCAGCGCAGGCAGCTCCTCGCGGATCACCGCGTCCACACCGGGATTTTGCAGGCCGACAGCATTGATCATGCCGTCCGGGCACTCCGCGATGCGCGGCGTGGGATTGCCGAAGCGCGGCTCCAGGGTCGTCCCCTTAAACGAAAAACTCCCCAAACAGTTGATATCATAAAGCTCCGCGTATTCGCTGCCGTAGCCGAAGGTGCCGCTGGCCGGGATCACCGGATTGTCAAGCGCGATACCGCAGAGTTTCACTTTGAGATTTACCATAGGATTTCCTCCCTTTCCAGCACCGGACCGTCTTTGCAGATCCGCTTGCTGCCGTATTTGGTCTCGCAGGAGCAGCCCATGCAGGCGCCGAAGCCGCAGCCCATGCGCTCCTCGAAGCTGTACTGTCCGGAGGTCTTCGCGACGCGCTCGATTGCGCGGAACATCGCTTCCGGTCCGCAGGTATAAAAATAGCTGTAATCCAGCCCCGCGAGCACATCGGTCACAAAGCCCTTCACGCCCGCGCTGCCGTCCGCCGTCGCGAGCAGCACTTCCGCTCCGGCTGCTTCAAATTCATTTTGATAAAAAATTTCCTCTACGGTATTGAAGCCCAAGATCACGCGGATTTTCTCTGTACCGGCAGACTCGCCGTGCGCCAAACCGCCCGCCGCGCGCTGCCGCTGCAGCGCCTTGAGCAGTCCGTACAGCGGTGGGATTCCTACACCCCCGCCGATCAGCACCGGACTTGTGCCTGCCTTGCTGCTGTCATAGCCATTGCCGAGACCGGTCAGCACATCCAGCGTTTGTCCCGACCGCATCTCTGCCATCGCCCGCGTCCCTTTGCCGACGATCTTATAGATAATTTTGATCTTTTTGTCATCGTAGTCACAGACCGAGATCGGTCTGCGCAGGAACAGCCCGTCCAGCTTGATGTTGAGGAACTGTCCCGGTCTTTGACAGGCGGAGGTATCGCCCGCCAGTATCATTTCGCAGACGTTTTGTGTCAGCCGCCTGTTTGCTGTAATGGTAAACATACCTTGTTTCATAGTTATCGGAACCCCTTTGTAAAATTTACAGCATGCCCTTCGCGTTGTCCGCGCTGCCGTCGTTTGTATCCCAGACGGTCTTGCCGCCCAGCACATTGCGCACACATTTGCCGTAGACGTGCTCGCCCGCGAACGGTGTGGCTCTGCCTTTGGAATAAAAGCTTTCCGGATCGATCTCGTAAGCCTGGCTAAGATCCCAGACTGCGTAGTCGCCTGCTTCTTCGGCGTCCGGCAGTCCGAAACGCCTGCGCGGCGCGATTGCCATCAACGCAACAAGGCGTTCGAGGCTGAGAAGACCGGCGCGCACCAGCTTCGTATAGAGCAGCGGGAACGCCGTTTCCAGTCCGACGATCCCCATCGCGCTGCCGGAAAGTCCCTTGGATTTTTCCTCCCGGCTGTGCGGCGCGTGGTCGGTGGCGATCATATCGATCGTGCCGTCCAAAATGCCGCGCAGCAGCGCTTCTTGATCCGCCCGTCCGCGGATCGGCGGATTCATCTTGAATCTGCCGTCCTCCTGCAAGTCCTCGTCGCAGAGCAGGAGGTAATGCGGCGCGGTCTCGCAGCTCACGTCGAGTCCGCGCGCCTTGGCCTCTGCGATCAGCTCCACGCTCTCTTTGGTAGAAATGTGACAGACATGATATTTGCAGCCGGTTTCCTGAACCAGCGCGAGGTCTCTTTGTATCGGCCGCCACTCGCTCTCGGACGAGATGCCCTTGTGTCCATGTCTGCGGGCGTAAACACCGTCGTGAATGTAGCCGCCGTCACGCAGGGTCAGATCTTCACAATGCGCGACGATCGGCAGCTCCAGCCGCCGCGCGATGCGCATCGCCTCCCGCATCAGCGCAGGGTCATTCAGTCCCACCCCGTCATCGCTGAAACCGATGACATAGGGCGCCATCGCCGCAAGATCTGCCAGCCTTTCGCCCTTTTCGCCGGTAGTGATGGCGCCGTACGGCCGGACATCAATGCGGGCGTCTTTTTCGATGATGGCTCTCTGGATGTTCAGATTTTCCAAAGTGTCGGGAACCGGGTTCAGATTCGGCATCGCGAAGATATGTCCGTAACCGGAGGCTGCCGCCGCCGTCGTGCCGCTCAAAATCGTTTCCTTATAAAAAAATCCCGGCTCTCGCAGATGTACATGCACATCCACAAAAGATGGGATTGTCAAAAATGGCGATGCGGATAAATCAGGAAACACGCCTTCGCCGCGAAGTGCGGAGGCTGCAGCAAAAGCCGGATATTCTCTTGTTTCTGTGCATTTGTCGTTTCTCATCGTCTTTCTCCTCATAGATGGGACAAAGGTAGGAAGGCTCCCTTTGCCGTTACTCCGGAAATATCGCGCTGCGCTATTTCCTACAAAAAAACCTGCCTTGACGGCAGGTTTTAAATACAATCGCACGAAGCGAGAGCGCTTGTGACAAACTCCCCTCTGCGGATATCCCGCATCCGGCACGCGCATATAAACCACGCGGAGTTTCCCTGCTCTCTTTTTCTTTTTTGCTTCTATGTCCACCTTGCCGACATCTCTGTATCGTGCTTAAAGATTTCTTTCGCTAAAGATTTTACCACAGGCAGAGCGCATGTGTCAAGGGGAAATTCTTCAAATCAGCTGCGCAAAATCGGTACTGCTGCGCGTATGCTTGCGGTATCGACGGTGATATTCGTTACGGTATCCGGTCTTTGCGTTTCTTCCGCGTCGATACCGTAAAGAATCAGTGCCAGCTTGTGACCGGACGCGAGGACATGATCTGTCGGAACCATATCGATTGCATAGTGACAGAACTCGCCCGGCACGATTTTTTCCTTACTCCAGAGGCAGCTTCGATTCTGCGCGTTCAGCCAGCCGCGGGAAATCACCTTGTACGCCGACGGCTCTTTTTCAAGACCGAACGTATACGTACCGTCCGGATGCTGGATCTCCTCCTCGGTGATGCGGCAGGTCTCTCCCAAATCCACCAGCATCGCACTGAGGATCGCGGTTTCGCGGTCGATTGCCGCATCGAAAGAGAGCTTGACCGTTCCGCTGATTCTCAGGCTCTCCGTTTCAGTCTGTGCCGTTTCCGCAAACGGGTCCCAGATGAACTGCAAGCAGTGCTGCTTCTCCGCGTCATCACGCAGCACCAGCTCATCGAGCCATTCCTTCAAATTATCCTTTTCCTTATCATAAACGGTCTTGGCAAGATCATCAACGATAAGCTTTTTGCCGGTAGCCTTGATTGGGAAGCGCTCCTCCCGGCAGTCTGCCGGCGGCCAGGTGTCGGAGTGCATCCAAACGGACTGATCCACGCAGCTTTCTACCAGTACTGCCGGTTCGTTTTCGATGCCGTTGTCCACGCCCTTGAGATAATGCTCCAGCCAGCGTTCTAAGATTTCAAGCATATGGGAATCCCGCAGCTTGTGGATATAGATATGCTGTCCCTGATGAAGCATCATTTTTACCGGGATGCCGCGCTTCTCCAGTTCCCGGAAGAACGGCACGCACTGGTTGGTCTTGACGTTCCAGTCATTGATGCCATGTACGATGAACACCGAGGCTTTGATTTTATCCACCAGATTCAAATAGTTTCTTTCGTCCCAAAAACGATTGTAGTTGCCGGAGGCGCGGTCCTCTCCGCGTACAAGCGCCGCGAGCGCCGCGTCATAGGCCTCCTTGACCTTCGCGTAATCCTCTGCGTCCTTGGCTCTGCTAAAACAATATTTTGCCAGAATATCCAGGTCGTCACCCTGCCAGCCCATCGCAGGAAGGTTCAGCCCGCCGACACGATAATACGCGTACCAGTTGGAAATCGCAGCCTCCGGAATGATGGTCTTCAGCCCCTCCACGCCTGTGGTCGCCACGCCGATACACATGGTGCCCAGGTAGGATTTCGCGGTCATCGCCACGTTGCCGCTGCACCAGGAGGCTTTGATTTCGATATTTTGCGTCCTGTCGGTAAACGCGCGGCAGCGTCCGTTGAGCCAGTCGATGACGGCTTTGAACGCCAATACCTCTTCTCTGGACCCGGTCAAGGTGAAGCCTTCGGAGCCGCGGGTCCCCAATCCGCCGCAAAGGACGGTCGCGTAGCCGCGCGCGTTAAAGTATTCATAGATATCGGAAACACATTCAAACTCCGGTTCCGCGTCAATCGGCGCGTGTTCCGCGAATCCCATCGTCTTGCGTTCCGCAAAGGGTCCTGCGGTGATCTTCGCTTCAGACGCCTCGTAATCAAAACGAATGTCTTCCTCCTTGATGTCCTGCGCCGCGAACGCCTGTACTTCACAATTGACATCGTGCGGAACATACCAATCCTCGTTGCAGGTCAGCATATACGGATTGGCAATGTAAATCGCCGGAACCTTCTCGCCTTCCCGCAGGTCGCGCGGAAGTCTGAGATAGACGGCGATGAGATCCTTTTTGCCGTCGCCGTCAGTATCCACAGGCGTTTCCACGTAGACCCGTTCTGTGATGTATGGTTTCTTCTCCATTGTATTCACCATTATTTTTCAGTTTCCTCTTTCTTTGTTTTTTTCAAATACTTGATCCAGACGCATACGAAGACTACGCCTAAGAGCAGCATCACGATCAGGAATCCAAAGTACTGTCTGAATCCGCTTACGCCCGGGTTGCCGTCAATCAGCGCGCCTGCCAAAAGCGAGCAGAAAATCTCCGGCAGATACCCTACCGTAGAGATGACACCGGCCGCTGTACCGGAGTACTTCGCCGGAATCGCGCCTTCATCCATCATCGCCCAGGTCATCGCGTAGTTAACATTGTAGAAAATGTAAATGACAATAAACAGCACCGTAAACGCCATGATGCTTCCGGAATGTGTCGGCAGAAGCAAAATGCCCAGTGTGCCTGCTGCCATAGCCAGGAAAGAAATCAGCAGCATTTTGCCGGTCCCGACCTTATCGGTAATGAAACCGCCGCCGACATTGCCAAACAGCGAGAACCATCTCTTGATCGCAGCCAGTGTCGCGGTGAATGTGACAGAAGCTCCCAGGATACCTGTCGCATACGGTGTGAAGTAGTAGAGGGAAAGCGTGAAAACATAATTGCAGAAGGTAACGAAACCGATGATCCATACTGCAGGCAGTTTGAGCACTTCTCCGATGCCCCGGAAGGAAATTTTTTCGCTTTCTTCTATCTTATCATCCTTGACCGTCAGGAACGACAGAACGCCCATCAGGATGGTCAGTACGGAATAGAATACGATGACATATTTCATGCCCTGTACCTGATCCTCCATCTGCCCCGCGCCGATTCGGAATGCAACGACAGCCGCCATGGCCATCAGTGCAGCTGCGACGCCTCTGCCGCCTTCAAAGAAACCAAAGGCTTTTCCCTGGTCTCCGGAGCCGGACAGGATGCGAACCGCTTTCACGCAGGCAGGCCAGAACGCGAACAGCGAGCTGATACCCCAAAACGCGTACAGGCAGACGAGTGCCGGAAAGTTCAACGGCAGTAAGTGTACCAGTCCGCCGATTCCGGTACCGAGCAGGGATACGGTCAGAATCGTTCTGGTGGAAAAACGGTCAGCGACGATACCGCCGAACAAGTAGGAAATCATACCGAATACGCCGAGTACGCTTCCAAAAACGCCCATCTGCACATTGGTAAGGTGATAGGTTTCCAAATATACATCGTAATAGTCAAAACGGAAGTACGGCAACCCATAGATGATCGCGCCGCTGAACGCGACAATCAGGATCGCCAGAAAGTTTTTGGACATTTTTTCGCCCAGTCCCATCTTTGCAAGTAACTTATTCATGCTTTGTCTCCTTTTCTGGTAAAATTCAATATTTAGTGTAATCTATATACCTCGGAAAACTTGTTCCGTAAGTAATCCATGTAATCGTCGGAGGACAGCGGTCTACCGCACGCGTTTTCGATCAGCTCCCTGCTGGAATACAGCGAACCGTACCGATAGATTCGCTGCGAAAGCCACGCATGGATTTCATCGAATGCGCCGTCTGCCATCAGCGTATGCATGTCGCCGAGCTGTTCGTTCATTGCCGCCGCCAGCTGCGCCGCGGTAATATTGGCAATGAAGTACGACGGAAAATATCCGACATAGCCTGCCGCCCAGTGGATATCCTGCAGTACCCCCTCCGCGTCGTTTTGCGGGCGAATGCCCAGATAGGCTTCGTACTTTTCGCTCCATGCCTCCGGAAGTGCTTCTATGCTTAAGCTGCCGCTGAGGATGTCCTTCTCCAGTTCATATCGAATGATGATATGCAGCAGGTAGGTCAGTTCATCCGCCTCCAGGCGAAGCAGCGATGGCTGCGCGTAATTGACGGACGCAAATAAATCCCGCGGCGTATAAGCCTTCAGCTGCGGCAGGATCTCAACCAGCGGCTCGTAAATGTACTGCCAAAAGCCCTCGCTTTTGCCGATGATGTTTTCATAAAGCCTGCCGATCGCTTCCTCTACCGCGAACGACGGTACCTCGGCAAGCAGCGTTCCCATCAGCTCCTTGCTGATCGACTGCTGATAGATGCCCCTGCCGCCGCAGTGCAGAATATTAAAAATGCCGCCCCAAAAATCGTCCTCAGCAAAGCTGTTGACAACGCGTACATCATCCGGCGAGCTTGCCAGAATGGTCGGGTGCGATCCGATATCCACCCGCCCGCTGTCAAAATCGAAGCCGATTTTTTTGAGTATCATTTCCCAGACTGCCTGCTGCTTTTCGCGGCTGACAGGTCCGACCGCAATGCGCTTCGGCGCGTCACCGCTTCTGTTTTTTTCCTCCACGCATCCCAAAAGCGCGATGAGCGGCGGCTTGATTTCCGCGGTCATGCTGTCGATGATCTCTACTGTAAGTCCTTCGACGTAGTGTCCCAAAAGCGCGTCGTAAGGTTCCTTTTCATACCCCCAATACTGCGTGAAATCGCGAAAGGTGTCGAAAATTTGCTTCAGATACGGCAGGAAGCTCTGCAAGTCCTGTTTTTCCTTCGCTTCCGCCCAAACCTGCTCGGAAACCGCGATCAATTCCACGTAGCGTTGATATTCTGCTTCCGGAATGGCGCGCACGCTTTCAGCGCTGACAAGCAGCTTCTTGATCATCGCGTCTGTCAAAAAATCGTTTTTTCGGTTATCCTTAAAATAGGCTGCCAATTTATGAAAGCGGCTGTCGGACAAAAGCCGATATTGTTCTCCCGCGAGGAAGGACATCACCTTGCTTCGATATCCAATCGCGTTTTTAGGCATGTAGGTAATCTTATCCCAATAAATCAGAGAATTCGTCGTATATTTATAGTATTCTATTTTTTCAATGATGCTTTTTAACGCAGCAAGCTGTGACTGGTAGCTCATGCTTCCTCCTCTTTTCTGTTGTACTTCTGAAACAGTGTCACCATGACCAGCGCTGCGAGGAAATATAAGGCGGCTGCGATATAATACGCGCTGCGATATCCCTCCTGCGTTGCGAAGAGAAATTTTCCCGTAAAATTACCGCTGATGATGCTGACGATGCCTGCCATAAAATTCACCACAGAGGTAAAGGCCGGACGCAGATGCTTCGGCGCGATCATCATCGAAAGCGAGCTTTCCGCAGGGCTTCCCAGATTGGCAAGACCCGCCCGCATAAACAGTCCGATGCCGACCATCGGGATCATCGCTTTGCCAAACCGGTCTCCGTTTGCGATGATCAGCATAAACGGTACGGACAGCAGGACCGTAAAACAGATGGTTCCCACCGTTCCCAGCTTTTTGACCACATACGGCGTAAACAGCATGAAGAGCACAATCGCAGCGTAGGAAATCGAAACCAAAAGCGACGCGGTCGCCTTGTCGATATGCAGATTCCGATTGAGAAATACCGTATAGTAGGAGGTGAAGAGTCCCATGGCAAAGGAAATCAACGCCCAATACAGCAGATACATCAACGCGTCCTTGCGGAACAAGACGCTGATGATATCTCCGGCTCTCTCCCGCAGGCTCTGCTTCTGCTCTGTTTCTTCTTTTAATGCTGCATAGTCCTCTTTTTTTTCGTGGATGAATAAAATCGGGAGGATGGAAAGCAGCGTCACAAGGCCGGTGATGATCAGCACATCTCTGTTTCCGTCAAGATAGGCAGTGCGGACGCTCTCTGACACCTCCGCAATATAGGCGGTCTGCGCTTTCGCCTCGGCATAGGAAAATCCCGCGTGTACGGAAAAGAGCTTGACGGTCGCCGCACCGCCCAAAAACGTAGTCAGAAAATATCCGACATAGCCCATATAATAGGTACGCGTATACCAGTCGATGCTTTTGCCTCCCGCATGATCCGCGTAGGCTGCCACATACGGAGCCAGCATGATGAAATGTAGCTGTACGCCGGTCAGCGCCAGCAGGGTTGACAGATAAAAGACCATTTCCGATTTGATATAGACGACGCAGAAGAATGCCGCTGAGGTAGCCGCCGCGCAGAACAGCAGCAGCTTCTTGTAGCCGCTCTTCGGCGCCAAAAGCAAAATGAAAGCACTCAAAAACGTCGCATAGCCGTAAAACGCCCAAAAAGACGTTGCTGTCGGCAGGGATACCTCCTGCAGATAGTTGACATAGGTATCATATAAAATGCCGCTCGCCAGATTGTTGATCACATAGCTGACGATGAACAAAATCAGATTTCTCTTTTGTCTTTGCTGCACAGATTGCGCATGTTCCATCATATAGCCCTCCTGTCTTTCCGCATGGCGCAATCAGTCAGTGACTGATTGCGTAAAGCATACATTGCAAATCTATTTCAAATTATACTGCGTAAAGAACGGATGCAGGAGATTAGCGGCAAACTGCGGATCGAAATGCGGTTTGCGCGGGGTATGCGCATCTTCCTGCAATTCGAGACGCTTGCGCGCGGCAACGAGCTCCTCGTTCTCGATCTGCTCCATGATTGCCAAAAAAACTCTCGCTTCCCGCTTCATCTTCTGCAAGTTGAATTTATGCGTTCGTACGGTCGCGGCGCTGATCGACATGGCCTCGCAGAGCGCCTTATTGTCCTTTTGGCGGTACATACCCTCCAGGACCTCCTTTTGGCTGTCCGAAAGCCCGTTTACCTGCTTATCCATTTCCAAAAGGCTTTCAAACACGCCGCCATGTTCGTCGAAGAGGTGTTCCTGCATGGCGCGGTGCGCGCTCACGGATCTGCCGCGTGAGGTATAGATCAGCCCCTCTTCAAATCTTTCGCCGCAAAAGATGCATTGATACGCCTGTTCCTCATCTAACCGAACATAGCCCTGAATCAATTCTTCCAATGTCAGTTCCTTGAATTCCATATAGCGCACCTCCCTTTTATTATATCCATGTTTCCATCAAACGTTTGCTTATTTATAAACGTTTTTCTTTTTCGTTTACGTTTAACAAAACATTAACACATTTTTGTTTTCATTTCAATGCCTTTTTTGAAATTTTACATAAAAAAACAGCACCCCGCATAGCCGGCCCTTACGCCAGCCTTTCGCGCGATACTGTTTTTTGATTTGATTCCGTTTTAATATTCCCGTTTGCTGGTGTTTGACCAGATGCCCATTTTTTCGGCCTCGCATATCATATCATCGCGAAAATCCGGATGGGAGATGCCAATCAGCATTTCCGCGCGTTCCCAGGTGGACTTGCCCTTGAGATTGACCGCGCCGTATTCTGTCACGATGAAGCCGGTACAGGAACGTGGTGTCGTGACCACAGAGCCCGGCGGCAGGATCGGTGTGATCAGGGATACGCGCCTGCCGTCCTTGAGCGTTCTGGTGGACGGCAGGCATAAGAAGCTCTTGCCGCCGTTGGAACGGTAGGCGCCGATTACGAAGTCGAGCTGACCGCCGGTACCGCTGACCTGTTTATAACCGGCAGTCTCCGCGCAGACCTGCCCGTAAATATCGACCGCGATACAACTGTTGATGGAAACGAACTTGTTGATCTCCGCGATGTTCGTGCAGTTGTTGACCCACTCGACCGGCGCGCAGC
Organism: uncultured Eubacteriales bacterium; assembly: GCA_900542245.1. Lineage (GTDB taxonomy): Bacteria > Bacillota > Clostridia > Peptostreptococcales > Anaerovoracaceae > CAG-238. The sequence goes on along the minus strand of UQMQ01000024.1, from coordinate 6,090 downwards.
AGCAGGTCGGATTGTTGTTGATAAAATCATAGAGCCGCTTACTGCCAGCCGCGAAGGAATAAACCGCTCTGCCATGGTTCATCGGCAGATTGATCTTATTGACGATCTTGCCTGCCGCGTAAAGATCCAAATACGCGTCCACGAACATTTCTGTATGAATATTCAGTTCATTGATATCAGAATTCGCCAATAAGGAGCCGACTGACGACGGCAGACCGCCGATACCGATTTGAATGGTGGAACCGCTTTCCAGGTTCTGCACGACATGATTGGCGATCTCCTGATCCTCCGCGGACGGTGCTTTCATTTTCAACTCTGCTAGCGGCAAATTTTCACCCTCGACGATATAGTCTACGTCTTTAATATTGATCTCGTTGCTATAGCCGTAAGCAAACGGCATGTTTTCATTGACCTCCACGACGATCTTGCGCGCGCCGCGAATGACGCCCAGCATATCCGCGACCTGCGGTCCGAGGTTAAAATCCCCATTGCTGTCCATCGGTCCGACCTGAAACATCGCGACATCGATGTGATTGCCGTTGTCATTCCAAAGCTCCGGCAGTTCGCAGAACATCATCGGCATGTACCAACAGTTGCCTTCGTCTGCCATGCGGCGATCGAAAGCGCTGAAATGCGCGGAAGTAAAGCGCACATGCTTCGGGCCTTCCTCTCCGAGCGCCGCGGCCGCCCGATAGGTAGCCAAAGGTTCCTCGTGGATTCCCACCGTCGATAAAATCGTAACATCCCGCAGCTCAGACACGCGCATCGCGAGTGCCTTATCCATCGTATCGACAATACCCGCGCCGGTGCCGAAATGCACGCGATATCCGTTGCGCACGACCTGTGCTGCTGTCTCTGCCGAAACCCGCTTGCTTTCATATTCCAGTTTATAATTATTTGACTGCATCCTTGTCTCCTTTCGTCCTGTCCTCCAGACCACCTGCAAAGGTCTTCGTGTACCTTCTTATCATACCACTTTTGCTCCGCGCACGCACGCAAAACTTTACTTTCCCCGTAACGCCCACATGCGTCCTTCGCTGTCCCGGCGGGACGCAGCCTTCATACGTGCTTTCAGTTCTCACAATGTGGGGCACCGCAAGCTTTGCGCGAAGGGACGCGGCAGGTTCAAAAGAGAAAACGCGTGAGAGGATGCGGCAGGCGCGGGCAGAGAATGAGCGTGATTTTTTGCGACAGGCAATGCTCCGCGCGCTATGGCTGCAGGCGGTTTCTGTCACGCGGGAATGCTGCCGCTTCGCGGATGTTTTCCAGTCCGAGGAGCTTTTCGACCACGCGCTCCATACCCAAACCGAAACCGCCATGCGGCGGCAGACCGTATTTGTGCATGGTCAGGTAGTTTTCAAAGTCAGCCGGATCCATATGGCGCTTTTTCATTTTGGCAACCTGCTGTTCATAATCATGGATGCGCTGTCCGCCGGTGGTGATCTCCAGCCCATGCAAAAGCAGATCATAGCTGAGCGTATAGCGCGGATTCTCCGGATCATCCATCGCGTAGAACGGCCGTTTGACCGACGGATAATGGGTCACAAACACCAGAGGAGAACCGGTTTCCGCGAGAAAATGCTGTCCCAGCCATTTTTCTTCCTCCGGCGAAAGGTCTACCGGATCGGTGATCTTTTTGCCGCTGGTTTTGGCGTAGAGCTCCTTGGCATCGGCAAAACGGATCTGCGGGATCTGTACGGTTTTCAAGTCCGGCAGCCGCTGGCCCTTTCCCAGCACCAGATCCAGTTCGTCCGCATATTCCCGGTTCAACAGATCGAAGATGGAGACAAACATGCGCGCTTCCAGCTCCATCAGGTCCTCAAAGCTGTCGATAAAGCCCATTTCCAGATCCATGCCCTGAAACTCCGTCAGATGGCGCGGCGTGTTGGAATTCTCGCCGCGGAACACCGGCCCGACGGTAAAGATCTTTTCAAAGACGCCGACCATCGCCTGCTTGTACTGCTGCGGACTCTGATTCAGATACGCGCGCTGGTCGAAATATTTGACCATGAACATATCCGCGCCGCCCTCGGCACCGCCCATGACCAGCTTCGGCGGCACGAACTCCACGAAGCCCTCTTCCCGCAGGAAGCTGCGAAAGCCGTACATCACGCCGTCCGCGACACGCATGATCGCGCGGATCCGCGGGTTGCGCAGGGCGACCACCCGGTTGTTGAGCATCGTATCCAGCTGCAGATTTTTGATCTTGCGGTCATTGGAGATTTCAAGCGGCAGACTGCCGACCGCGCCGCCGACCTTCGTAATGGTTTCCATTCGGATGTCGAAGCCCAGCGGACTCCGCGCATCGGCGGCGATCCGGCCGTCGAGAAGCACCCAGTCCTCCGGCTGGATATCGTGAATATCAAAGGACGATTTTCCTGCTTCCCAGACGCACTGGAATACGCGTCTGGGGCTTCTGACATTGACAAAGGCGAACTCGCCCATATCCTTGATGTGATGGATCGCGCCTTTCACACTTACCGGGTCACCGTCCTGCAGCGTCCCCGCTTTAAACTTCTTGATGATGATTTCAATGTCGCGTGCATCTCGCGACTGCTGCAAATCGATATATTTCATGACTGTTTCCATTCTTTCTATGATTATTTTTCGGCGCGCACAGCAGATTTACCTTACGCATTTGCCGCCCCGCCTGTCTACCTATGCGCGATTTCCTCTTTTACCAGCTTGTTGACCAGTGCCGGATCTGCCTTTCCCTGCAGGCGGCGCATGCACTGTCCGATGAAGAATCCGTAGACTTTTTCATCGCCTGCCTTGTACTGCGCAATCACTGCTTCATGCTCGTCCAGGACCGCCTGTACGACCTGCTTGATCGCGCCGTCGTCCGCAATGGCTTCCATGTGGTGTTCCTGCACATAGCTTTCGATGTCAAACGCCGGATCGCCCTCGAATACTTTCTCAAAAAGTTCCTTACCCATCACGCGGTTGACTTTGCCGCTTGCCATCATCTTGACGAACTTCGCAAAAATCTCCGGCACGATGGCAACCGCCGCTGCGTCGATCTTGTGCTGCCCCATCAGATAAATCGTATGGCCGATTAACCAGTTTGCGGTTTCCTCCGGCTCACCGCTCAAGGCAGCCGTCCGTTCAAAAATCCCCGCGAAATGCTTTTCCTCAGTCAGGATGCCCGCCGTTTTTTCGCTCATGCCGTAATCTCTCATATAGCGTTTCTGCTTGGCTTCCGCCATCTCCGGCTGGGTCTCGGTCAGACGCTGCAGCATCGCCTCGTCGATGGCAATCGGTGGAAGGTCCGGCTCCGGGAAATAGCGGTAGTCCTGCGCATTCTCTTTGGAACGCATCGAATAGGTCTTGCTGCGGTTGTCATCCCACCGTCTGGTCTCCTGCACGATGCGCTCGCCGAATTCCAGTGCGTCGATCTGCCGCTGGGCTTCAAAGGCGATGGCTCGCTCGATGGCCTTAAAGGAATTGATGTTCTTCATCTCGGTACGGGTGCCAAAAGTCTCGGAACCGACCTCTCTGACGGAAAGGTTGACATCGGCACGCATGGAGCCTTCTTCCATCTTGCAGTCGGACACGCCCAGATATTTGAGGGTGGATTTCAGCTTCGTCAGGTACGCGATGACTTCCTCACTGCTGCGAAAATCCGGCTCGGACACGATTTCCAGAAGCGGTACGCCGCAGCGGTTGTAGTCCGGATATGAGACGTCGCCGAACGGCGAATGCACCAGCTTGCCCGCGTCTTCCTCCATGTGGATCTCGTGAATCCGGATATCCTTTTCTTTGCCGGACGCTGTGGTGATATGCACCTTGCCGTCTCTGGCAAACGGCAGATACAGCTGGGAGATCTGGTAGGCCTTCGGTAAATCGGGATAAAAATAGTTTTTGCGGTCGAATTTGTTGTAGCGGGTGATGTCGCAGTTCAGCGCGATCCCTGTCTTGACCGCGTACTCCAGCACCTGCTTATTGAGCACCGGCAGGCTTCCCGGCTGTCCTGTGCAGACCGGGCAGCAGTGAGTATTCGGCTCTCCGCCGAACGCTGTTGTACAGGAACAGAAAATTTTCGTCTTTGTGTTCAGTTCTACGTGGACTTCCAGTCCCATCACAATTTCCCAGGCCATCTATCTCACCTCCTGTGTGCCGCATGATGTGCCGCTCATATCGCGCGCTATGCCGCCTTGCGCGCCGCCGGGCCGTTTCCGATGAAAATCGGTCATCTGCTGGAACGCATAGCCGATATTCAGGACTTTTTGGTCTCCCAGCGCCGGTCCGATGATCTGCACTCCGATCGGCATACCCGCCTTGTCGAAACCTGCCGGAACACTCAAGCCCGGCAGACCCGCAATATTAACGGAAACCGTAAAAATATCGGATAAATACATTTGCAGCGGATCTTTGAAGCTATCCCCTAATTTCGGCGCGGTTGTCGGCGCAGCCGGCAGCAGGATCGCGTCACAGGTCCGAAAGATCTCGTCAAACGCTTTTTTGATCAGCGCCTTGACCTGCAGCGCTTTCTTGTAATACGCGTCATAGTAACCGGAGCTGAGGACGAAGGTACCCAAAAGGATTCTCTTTTTGACCTCGCTGCCAAATCCCTCTGCTCTGGTCTTACAGTACATTTCCATCAAGTCCTCGTAGCCCTCTGCCCGAAATCCGTACTTCACGCCGTCGAAGCGGGACAGGTTGGAACTCGCTTCCGCTGCCGCGATGATATAGTAGGTCGGGATCACGTACTGCAGAAAATCCATGCTGACGCGACTGATCTTCGCGCCTGCGCTTTCTAAAATCCCTGCCATATCCAGGGTCGCCTGCCGGACGTCTTCCTCTACGCCTTCTTCGATACAATCCGGCACCGCGATCCGCGTGCCGCGGATATCCCCATCCAGTCCTGCCAGATAAGCCTTTGGCTGCATGCTGTCCGGAAGAGAGGTTCCGTCTTTTTCGTCCTTGCCGCTGAGGATATCCATCATGGCCGCGCAGTCTGCCACGTCCCTTGCGATCGGTCCGATCTGATCCAGAGACGATGCGTAAGCGATCAGACCGTACCTGGAAACCGTACCGTAGGTCGGCTTAAAACCGGTCACGCCGCAGTAGGAAGCCGGCTGCCGGATACTGCCGCCGGTATCGGAGCCAAGCGCGACAACCGCCTCTCTCGCTGCCACGGCAGCCGCGCTGCCGCCGGAGGAGCCTCCCGGTGCATGCGCCGTGTTCCAAGGGTTACGCGTCGGTCCGTAGGCGGAAGTCTCAGTGGTCGAGCCCATGGCGAACTCGTCCATATTGGTCTTTCCCAGCGGGAGCATGCCCGCCGTTTGCAGCTTTTCCATCACGCTCGCGTCATAGAACGGCTTGAAATCTCCCAGTATTTTTGACGCGCAGCAGGTTTTTACACCTTTCGTGCAGATATTGTCTTTGATGGCGATTGGCACCCCCGCCAGCGGCGAAGCCGCCAATGCCGGATCTCCGGCTTCGATGCGGCGCTGGATCTCCGCGGCGGTCAAAAGGATTTTTTTCTCCGCGTCTTTGTCCGGTTCCGCAGCTGCCGATCCGCTTGCTCCGTAATCCTCCCGTCCCAGAAATGTCAGATAGGCATGCAGACTGCCGTCTGTTTTGTCTGCCTGTTCCATGACCGCCTTGACTGCCTCCACTGCGGTCAGCTTTCCTGCCTTGATGGCAGCTCCCAGTTCCAACGCTGTCATAGAAAGTATCTGTTCTGTTGTCTTTTTTATCGTGGCGGCTTTTTGTCCGTCGGTTTCGATTTTCGTTCTATCCATCTTTTTTCTCCTGTGTTCATCAATTTCTCTTTGCATTGTCTGAAAGGTTTCTCTTTATCTGACTGATTCTTTTCGTTCTTTTCGTCATGCTTTCCCAGAGGTCAATCGATTGTTCTCGGCACCACCGGCATATCGTCCTCGGTCTCCGGCATGTTTCTCAAAATTTCCTCTTTCGTATTGGACTTGCCCACACGATCTTCCCGCATCACATTTGTGATGTCAAACACATGGGACAGCGGCTCAATGCCTGTCGTATCCAGACTGTTCAAAATATTCATATAGGCGACCACCGCACCCAGTTCGTCCTGCATTTTTTCCGTCTCCGCTTCATCCAGACTGATTC
>UQMQ01000023.1 GCA_900542245.1 uncultured Eubacteriales bacterium | reverse complement strand
TGCCTGCTCTTTTCCGAGCCGGCGCGTGCCATCGAACTGTATAACGCAGTCACAGGCGAAAATCTGCCGCCGGATACGGAGCTGACCTATACGACACTCAAAAATGCCATTTACATCGACCGCAACAATGAGTTAAGCTTTGTTGTAAATGACCGTTATCTGGTGATGTCGGAATGTCAGAGCACGATCAATCGGAACATTCCGATGCGTTGCCTCGGTTATGTCAACCGCACTTTAGAGAACCTTGCGGGCAGGGAAGTGCTTTACGGACGGAATTTAGTGAAATTTCCTGCACCTGAGTTCTATCTCTTCTATGTCGGAAAAGAGCCATGGGAACGCAAGACCCTGCGCTTGTCGGAAAGTTTTTTGGTCGATCCAAAAGAAAATTCGCTCGAGATGGTTGTCAATCTCATCAATTTATCTTATACTGAAACTAGCGAAATCTTGCAGAGAAGTCCGTCGCTTTTAGGCTACAGCAAACTGCTGTACCATATCCAAGAGGAGTTGGGCGCAAACGGCGGCGATCTGAAACAAGCCATCGATGCAGCAGTGAAAGCGTGCATGGACGAGGGTTTGATCGCGGACTTCCTGCACAAACATAGCAAAGAGGTGACAGGTATGCTGTTCAAGGAAATCACAGTAGAAGAATTTGCGGAAATCCGGGCACGCGAAGCTTATGCGGATGGTGAGAAAGCTGGGCGCGAGGAGGGTGAAAAGACCGGGCTTGCACGCGGTGCGGCGCAGGAAAAACGTGAGATCGCAAAAAAATTTAAAGATTCTGGCATTTCAATTGAAGTGATCGCGAGGAATACCGGACTGACACCGGAGGAGATCAAATCACTTTGACAGAGCATTACAAAAGCCCCGCGGGTGCATATACATGCGCATACCGCGGGGCTTTCGCGTACAGATTGGATTCAGTTTCGCTTTATCGCTCTTGGATGCACCGGACATTACATCGCGTGTCAGATGCGTGATGCACGATGTGTGGTGCTGTGGTGCGGGTTTTGTGCGGCACGCGGCATCGGGCGTTAAGCGCTCTGCTCTGCACCGCCTGCCTTGTCTGCCATGGACTGCAGGATGCTGCGCAGCACCTTGAGCGTGGATTTCAGTGAGTCATAGCCATCGAACAGCGGCTGACAGGTCTCCTGCAGCTTGGCGGCGGCGGAGACAGTGTAGGAGCCGGAGGTTGTCAGGACGGACATCAGGTCGCCGGTCACGCGCGACATTTTATTGCTGATTAAGCGGCAGATATGCAGGGTAGCATCGGTCAGTGCTATCTTCTGCGATGGTGCGTCGAAATGCGAGACGAGCACCAGTCCGTCGCAGAAAGCAGCCAGATGCGCCATCGAGGATGCGCAGGCGCTTAAAAATTCTGAGGCGAAAGCCATATCACAGACAGCGACCTGTACGTCAGCAGAAACAGCCTCCTCATCGACCAGCGTGCGTTTTTCACAGTCCGCAAAACGAGCCTTGTCCTGTGTCAGGCTGTCCGCCAATGCAAGAAACGTCATTGGGTCCTGACCCGGCAGCATTTCCTTTGGCAGCACTGCCAGCGATTGGAGCGCAGTGATCAGCTGATCCAGACAGCCGTAGAGCGCCTGAATCGCCTCTTTCTGGTAGAGACGCAGGGCGCGCGCGGTGTGGATCGCAGGATCACGCTCTAACTGGAGCTTCTGCGCGATTTCTCCGATGCGGCGTGTCAGCAGCTTCTGCACAGCGGTCTGGATATTGTGATCCTCTGCCGTAAAATGCAGCCTGCCCGCTTCCGCGTCCCAAAGGATTTCCTGCAGATGTACGACAATGCTGTCGCATTCGTCCTCGGTCAGCTTGCCCTCTGCAGCTAATTTTTTGACATGTGCAATGCTGCAGAGAATATCTTCTTTCCAGAGTCTCTGATCGAACCCGATCGACGCACAGAATTCGTCTGCAACTAAATCTTCTTCATCTAAATATTTACCGTTCCAAAGCTTCATCATTGTTCAGTTCCCCCTCGTTTTTGTGTGTTCCTGTTTCCTGTATGAGATGCCGCGCCTGCGCTGATCTGCCCCTCCGGTGAATCCTACAGGAGACGTATTTTCCGGTGATGCGAATATTTATTAAAACTAGTGTATAATTCCTACCGCGTATGCTCTCATTATAAATGAATAATTATGAAAAATCAAGAGAAAAAATAAATAAATTTGTGGAAAACGGACAATTTATTTGCTGAAAGCCCATTTCTTCATGAATATTTGTGCAATGCCGGCGAGGGGTACCGCCAGCAGCATGCCGACGATGCCAAAAAAGGACCCGAAGATGGAGACCGAGAGCAGGACAAAGAGCGGATGCAGTCCGGTACTGCCGCCGACGACTTTCGGATAAATATAATTGGCGTCGATCTGCTGTACGATGAAGAGTCCGGCAACAGCCAGTGCGCCATGCAGAGGACCATCGGTGACAGCGGCAACAGCGAAGGCGGGGATCATGCCGAAGAATGGTCCGAAGTAGGGAATGACGTTGAGGACGCCGTCCAGCAGTCCGATGATGACGGCATAATCGACTTGGAGAACGGTCAGTACTGCGGAGGAGAGAAACGCGATCATGAGGCTGTCAATCATTGCCCCTTTGACAAAGGTCGAAAGCACCTGGTTGATTTCCGAGAGGCTTTCGTTCAGCAGTCCATGTACCCGTTGTCCGAGCAGCAAGGAGAGGAAGCACTCCCAAAGGCGCAGGAAAAATTCCCGATCCTTGAGCAGGTAAACGGAAGCGACCAAGCCGATCAGGAAGTTGAGTAATGCGTCGCCGATATCGCTTAAAACTGTGACTGCAGCTTCGACTGAGAAATGGCGTTCCAAACGTTCCGCGAGGCTTGCAAGGCCTGCTGCAATCGGAGAGGGCGTGCCGGAGGGAAAAAGGTCGGAGAGAAAGGCATCTGCCGCTTGGTAAGCGTTCTCAAAGTAGGCAAGGATTTGTGCGCTGATTTCGCGTGGGCTGCCCTGTGGGAGTGCGCCGAGGATCAAAATGACAAAGCCGCAGATGAGCGCACCCAGAAACACAGCGGTCGATAGATATGTCAAGAAAATGGCACAGCCGCGGTGGTGGATTTTACGCGTTAGCCAATTGACCATCGGATGCAGGAGATAAGCGATGACTAGCCCGATCAGCAGCGGCGTCAGAACGGACAAAAGCTGCGAGAGCACCCAGCCGATGCTCTGCAGGACATACTGCAGGATATTTTCGTTCATGTGCGGTCCTTTCAAAATTTGAACAGAAAGGCAGACCCTTGCAAGGTGGAAACGGATTTTGGCGTGCCTGCCGCGGACGAGGAAGCGGCGCAGCCTTTCCTGTTATGTAGGAAATATCGCGTAGCGATGCTTCAGAATATCGAGAAAAGCAGCTTGTAAAGCGATGCTCACGCATGCGCACGATATGCGCGGAGGACTCTCGGATTTCGTCATGCGTACGGTTTCCTGCTGTTAGTATGGCTAAGATCGCTGAAAAATATGAGCCGGACAGGAGAAAAGTGCGCGGTGAGAACAGCGGATTTTCACGCGCATGCGTTTGCCGTGCGCCAGCGCTGCGCATGGATTGCTTGTTATTCCGGAAATATCGCTGTGCGATATTTCCGGAATAAGGACAAAAGCACGTTGCGCAGCGGTACGCAAAGATGGGCGCCATGTGCGCATAGAAATCTCGGATTTCGTCATGCGCACTTTTTCCCCGCGTTTCCCTCGTGCAGCAGCTGTTCTGCTAAATGTGTTTGTCGCCGCACGTGTCAGCTAATTTGCGCCTCTGCTGCGCCTGAAACTTGCATGGACGCTTGGGCTGCTTGGATTTTGTTTGTTTGGCAAGAAGCAGTTTGCGTCTCTGATGCGCAGGCGCCGCATGCCGGTCGCGGGTACGGAAAAAAGAACAGGAAACACAAGCGAAAAGATTTGACACATACTGTATACAAGATGTACAATAAAGACAGCAGAACATGATGATTCTGATTCTGCGGTTATGTAAAATGTAAACGAAAACGGGCGTCCTGCATGGGCGCCTGTTTTCGTTTAAGGGGGGGCGCCGCAGGGCAAAGCCACCGGCTGCGCTTGCCGGAGACGGTGATTTTGCCCCGGCGATATTTTGCGCCGCAAAGGAGTCACACAGAAAAACGCAGGCTAGATGGATGGCGCACAGAAAGGTTATAGTAAGGCTTCCTTGCACAAAAGCGGCGCAAAGAAAGGGGGGCGAGCAACGTACGCTGTCTACCGGCACTTCATGCGCAAAAGAGTCACACAGAAAAGCGCAGGCTAGATGGATGGCGCACAGAAAAGGTTATGGCAAGGTTCCTTTGTGCAAAGGCGGCGCACAGAAAAGATTAAGGTCAACGACGCTGTCTACCGGCACTTCGTGCACAAAAGGTTTCGATAAACATGCGTGCTATGCACGAACGGCATCTGCATAAGGCGGCGCTTTCCTGCCGGGGTGGGATAAAAGTGCACATAACGAAGTCAGAGATTTCTATGTGCACATGGCGCTCACAGATGAGCGCCGCGCCGCAAGGTGCTTTTGTCGTGATTTTGGAAATATCGCATAGCGATATTTCCTACATAAGTACAAAAGCGGCTCCTGTCTGTAAGGAGCCGCCCTGATTTTTCATGTTCTTCAATTTTAATCAACTGCGGTTAAAAATTTCATGCATTTTGACCGCATCTGACGCCTAGCGTGTCGTTTCCAGCAGACCGTAATCGCTGTCGTTTCTCTTGTATACGACACTCACGCTATCCGATTCCTCATCCAAAAATACGAAGAAATTGTGCTGCAGCATTTCCATCTGCATGATTGCTTCATCCACCGTCATCGGTGTCAGCTCATACTTCTTGGTCTTAACAACTGCGCCTTCCTCCTGCGTTGCCTCCGGAATCATTTCGAATCTGACGGATTCTTTGGATTTGTTTCTCTTCTGCAGTTTGCCCTTGTATTTTGACATCTGACTCATCAGCTTGTCGCCGACAATATCGATGCAGTCGAATACGTCCTGAGAAACATCCTCTGCTCTGAAAATCGTTCCCTTCGTCACGATCGTGGTTTCCATTTTTACTTTGGCCTTTTCAGGGTGAATGACCACCTTTGCCTGAATATCATCGGTAAAATACTTGCCCAGTTTTTCAAACTTCTTGTCGATTGCTTCCTGGATCTTGTCACTGATGGTAATGTTTTTGCCTGTTACGATAATCTTCATACTGATGACCTCCTCTCGTCTGCGTCCGGCGAAGCCGCCGCAAACTTCAACTGATATGGGTCGTACGCATTTATCACGTCTTTCGTGTCGATCCGCCGAAAACGAACCTGAAAAGCACTCGCACGACGAGCAGACATCCTCTGTTCTGCTTGTACCTATTATACCACATCGCGCATAAAAATCCTATACTCTTTTTTGTGTTTTATGAAAATTTTGTAAATGTCGCCCGGCTGACCTGGTCTTTGCCCCCACACTTGCCTTTACCCGATTTTCGGAGGACTTACTTCTAAGGTACGCCATGATCACCGCCCGAACGCCTGCGTGACGGCTTACGTGGATCCTTTTGCCCGCACCTGGCTTGGATTTGCAACCACAGACCCGGACGACAAGTACTATTCTAAAGGTTTTCGTGCATCTGTGCAAGTCTTTTTTGACCAAGGAAAATCTCACTGCGCGAAATGTCCGGACGCATAATGGTTTCCGGTTGCCAAAGCGACAAGATGCACTGCAGCCGCACCGGCCTCCTTGAGTGTCTTGGCGCATTGGTTGGCTGTCGCTCCGGTGGTATATACATCGTCCAAAAGCAGGACGCGCGCGCCCGCGAGCCGCGGCAAAAACGCGGGCGCAGCTGCAAACGCATCCGCAAGGTTCGTGTATCTCTCCTCTGCGGACAAGGCGCTCTGCGGCGCGGTCGCTTTTGTACGCCGCAGTGCGCCGGCAAGCAGGCGCGGAAAGGCAGCCTTCTGCGCCGCCGTTCTGCCCTGTGCAGCTTGTGCCTTGCGCAGCGCTGCCTCCGATGACGCGCAAGGCACATCGGCTTCGCAAATGCCAAACCTTTCTCTCTGCGCTTCTGTCTCGAAAGCTCCGTCATCTGCACACGCAGCCTTTCGGCGCATATGCTCGCGGCTAAGACCTTCTTGCTCTGTCAAATCCGCTGTTCTCACCTCGCGCAGCCGCTGCTCTAAATGCTTGCCGATTTTTGCGGTTTGATTGAAGCCGCGCTGTGCCATTCTTTTTGGATGCAGCGGCACAGGCACGATAAAATCCGCCGTCAGCAGATGCTGCGCGGCAGGGTCGCTGCACAATCGATCCGCAAGGATATCAGCGATGACCCGCGCCATATAAGTATGCTTGTTGTATTTGAGGTCAAAAATCAACCCTCTTCCATACAGACCATAGGAAATGCAAGCGACCGCCGAATCCAGGTAATTCTCCCGTCCTGCTTCTGCCGCCTGCGCTGCAAGGTCGACCTGCAGCCAGCCCCACTCGATACGGCGGATACAATGATCGCATAAACAATAGCTGCGGCTTCGATCAATCAGATTCCCACAGCAAACGCAGTAAGTTGCCATCGGATACAGCAGCTGCAAAGCCGCCGCGCCCGTCTTTTTCACAAATTTCATCATATCCGCACACGTTCTTTCTCTATATATTTTCCAGTCAGCAGACTCGCTGTGCAAGGACATTGACCCGGTCGCTGAGCGGCTCCGTCTTCGCCTTTCGGCTCGCCGATTGCCTTCGCTCGGGCATCTGTCTTGCATCAGCTCTGCTGTCGCCTCCGGCTCCGCCCTTAAAGTGCCACGCGCTGAAGCGCTGCACTTCTTGGCGTGAGACCTGCCTCGCTTCTGTCTTCGCCTTACGGCTCGCCAATCAGCGGGCTAGGGCTGCAACTCGCTGTGCAAGGGCATTACACCATTCCGTACAGGCCGACCAGTCGTGCGCACAGACCGGAATTGCGGCTGCGGCTCTGGTTGTTGTCAGTCATCGCATGCAAATAGCCCGGATTGCCGACGATATAGACCTGTTTTTTGCCGCGGGTGATCGCCGTATACAGCAGGCTCCGCGTCGCAAGCACCGGCGGGAACCATGTCATCGGCAAAATGACAATCGGATACTCACTGCCCTGACTCTTATGCACCGTTACCGCGTAGGCATGCTCAATCTCATCGAGCTGCACATACTGGTAGACCACCCAGCGATCATCATCGTAAGTGACCGTCACCGTCCGCATGTCAAGATCGATGCCGGAAACGATACCGACCTCACCGTTAAAGATCCCTTTGCCGTCGTAACCCTTTTCACTCGTCGGCTTCTGCCCGCGCGGCGCAGGGAGCCCGCCGCTGGTTTTCGGCGCGCCGCGGTAGCGCCATTCCAGCCGATAATCGTTTTTGATCTGCATCACACGATCGCCCAGGCGGAAAACCCGTTTGCCGAAGGTCAACTCCGGTTTGTCCTTTTCCGGCGGGTTAAAGGTCTCCTGCAGCTTCAAATTCAGATTCGCGCTGCCCAGAATGCCTTTTTTGACAGGTGTCAAAACCTGCACGTCCTCCCGCGGGCAGCGCCCGACCAGCGCCGCGATCTTGAGCAGGATCTCCTGCTGTTTATCGCCGCGCACCAACTGGAAATCATCGCTGAACTGCGGATATTCCCCGCGGTTGATACGATGTGCGCTCTGCACGATACCGCTGTCCGCCGCCTGCCTGTAGATCTCCGTCAGGCGAATGGTATCGAAATATTCGCTGTCCAGCAGGTCGCGCAGTACATTCCCCGCGCCGACCGACGGCAGCTGGTCTGCATCACCGACCAAAATCAGACGCGTGCCCGGCTGCAATGCATCGCACAGCGCCTCTGCCAGCATCAGATCCATCATCGATGCCTCGTCGATGATAACAGCCTGACACTCCAGCGGCTGCAGTGCATTGCGCCCGAACGCCATGCCGCTCGCCATTTCGTCGTAATAATATTCGAGCAGCCTGTGGATCGTACAGGCGTAGTGCCCGCTGGTCTCCATAATGCGCTTGGCAGCCCGCCCGGTCGGGGCAGCTACCGCTGTTTTGAGTCCGCCCCCCTCCAGCATCGAAAGCAAAGTCCTGATGACGGTTGTTTTCCCTGTGCCGGGACCTCCGGTAATGATGGACACACCACTGCGCAGGGCGACCCGCACCGCTTCTTTTTGCTGCGCGGAAAGTGCGATGCCCGTTTCCCCCTCCGCTTTGCGCAGCATGGCCTCTGCATTGGCACAAACCTTGACCAGCCCTTTGGGCGGATTTGCCATCGCCGCCAGTTTACCGGCGATCGTGCATTCTGCCTTGTAATAGCCGTAAACATAGACCACGCGCTTGCCCTCTACTTCTGCCAACTGCAAGCGCCCTTCAAACACCATATCCTCCAGAACATCGCTGATGATCGCACTGCCGAGCTCCAGCAGTGCGCCGACCCGCAGACTCAATTCCTCCAGCGGTGCGAACGCATGCCCTTCTGTAAGGTAAGTGCGCATCGCAAACTCGACCGCCGCCTGCACGCGGTACGGACTGTCCGCCGCCATGCCGAGCTTCCGCGCAGTCTCATCAACCTCCGGAAACCCCAATCGCGGGAATTCCTCCAGCAGCCAGAACGCATTGTCCTGTGTCAGCGCGATCGCCGCATCGCCGACCAGATCGTAAATCTTGATGATATAGTAATTAGAAAAGCCCAGACTGCGAAAGAACAGCACTTCCTCCGCCGGTACCTGACTGATTTTTGTAATGCCGTCCGCCTCAGCAGTGCGGTCCTGCCGCGCGCCCTGTGCAGCAAGCGTCCCGCCTGATGCAGCCGCATCACCTGATACATTCGCACGCCCCTGCGCCTCCGCAGCATTTGCTTCTCGCTGCGCCTCTATGCCGCTCTCTGTTCCCGCCTGCTGCGGCTTCACAGCAAAAGCGGCGGCGGCCTCGCCGCCGCCGACCTGTTCCTTGTCTAGCGTAACCACTTCACACCCCTCGTCATGGCTGCAAATTTACTCCTCTTGTATTTCTTCGCCAGCTTCAAAAGCTCCTTGTAGTTGTTCAGATTCGGCTTCACATGTACGGTCTCCACCAGCAGCGCAAGCATCTTGCCTGCATCATCCGTCGTGCAGATGCCCGCCTCGATCAGATCGTTGGCGCCGATATCCAGATCCTCCACAAAAACAGCCTCGCCCTTGCGCTTGAACTCGTCGATCATATACATCTTGCTCTGGATCTTCGTATCGGAATGATATTCGAACACGATCCGCTGCGCCTTTTCCAGATTCGCAAGGTACTGATAGCGGTCCCAGCCTCTTTCATAAATGAATTTCTTTAACTCCTCCGGCTGTGCGGTAAAATACAGACGCGCCATATCCCGCACCGCATCGGTCAGATGCTGATAAGTCTCCGCATCAAAATTGAGCTTGTCGATCGACGGCGTTGCCTTTTTGCGGGAAACACAGGTATAGAACAGCCCCAGACGGCGCTCAGGCACCTGATAAGTCTTATCGATGTTTTCTGCCAGCACCATCAGATCGCTCTTTTCTCTGCGTGTCAGATGCGCGACCACCGCGTCACCCAAAATGATGTTCAGAATCCCGGTATCCAAAATCAGACCCAGACCCTTGCCGCCGTGCGCCGCCGTCAGCGTCTCCGTAAACGCGTCGCGAATTTTATCCACACTGACCTTTTCCAGCAAACGATAATTTTGGGAAATTGCCGCAAAGACCTCCTTCGTCAGGTCAAAGCCCAGCTCCGCCGCGTACTGAATCGCTTTCATCATCTGGATCGGGTCCTCGCAGAAAATCTCTTCTGCCGGTCTCGTGGTACGAATGAGCTTTTTCTTGATGTCCTCCCGTCCGTTGTACGGATCGACCAGCTGATACGGATTATCCGCGATCGCATTGATCGTAAACGCTCTGCGTGCCACGTCATCCTCGACCTGATCGCTGAACTGCACCGGAGCCGCCCCTGCCTGATCTGCCTGCACACCCGCCGCGCGCTTGCGATAAGTGCCGACGTCGATGATGATGCCGTCCTCACCCGCGAATTTTCCTTCGTCGTCATAGCGTTCTTCAATGAATTCCATCCGGAGAATACTGTACGTTTCGCTGAGCACCTTCGCCTCCGGGAAAAGCTCCCGCAGCTTGTCAAAACCTGCGTCGGTCGCAATATCCCAACCGATCGGCTTCTGCCCCAGCAGGGCATCCCGCACACAATCGCCGACAGCAAAGGCCTCCTGCTTTGCATCCGTCAAAGTCTTCATGATTCTGGCAACTTCCTTTGGTAACTTGATCATCGTATCCTCCTTCGTGCGTATCCGGTCTGCACACTGCATCAGCGCCGGACCGCCCTTTCCTGCCTCTTGCAGCCGCACGCTGCATCTGCTCTCTTTTGCATCCGTTTCCTTGCCTTGCTGTGCTGTAAACATCTCGTAACGTCCCAGCGCCTGTCTCTGCGCTGCCCTATCAGCCCGGTTGATCGGCGGCATCCTCTTTCGCTTCTGTCTGCGCCGCCTCAGCCGCAAATGCCGGTTTGTACAACCTGCGGTTATCCAGCGTACGCACCTTATCGCTGAACTGCCCCGGTACAGTATGCTCCAGCGCCGCCTGCATGTCGAACATCCTCGCGTCGAGGATATCCAGATAATGCAGTACCTCTGCCTCCGGAAACAGCGGCTTTTTTGGACTTCCGTATTCCGGCTCGTAGTGATGCGCCAAGATCATATGCTCTAGCATAATCGCCTTTTCCCGCGGAAAACCGAGTGCTTCCGTCACGCGATCGAGCATTTTTACACCCTGCACAATGTGTCCGAGCATCTGTCCTTCAAAAGAATAGCCGGTTGCGATGCCGTCTGTGCCCGCTTCGATTTCGTTCAGTTTTTCCATGTCATGCAGAATCACGCCTGCCAAAACAAAGGACGCATTCAGATTCGTGTAAACCTGACACACACGCTCGCCGGTCATCAGCATCCGTTTCGTATGGTAAAGCAAGCCGCCCAACTGTGCATGATGGTTCTTCTGCGCTGCCGGATAATACAGCAGCTTTTCGCGGTTATCCGTCAGCACCTTGACGCACAGTCCGCGCAGATCCGCGTCCTCCAGATTCTGCGCGACCGCAAAAATGTAGTCATACATCGTCTGCGGGTCCTCCGGCGCAGCTTGCAGGAAATCGCAGATTTCCTGCCCGTCGGCCTCGGCCGCCGGGCGGATCCTCTGGATCCGCAGCTGCGCCTGCCCTGCCCATTCGGTCACCAATGCCTTCACCTTGATGATATCTCTCACCTTTATTTCATCCAGCCGCGCATGTTCCTCCTCGCTGACATCCCACTTCTTCGCAGATACCTCACCGCTGTTGTCTCCCAGCGTAATATCCAGATACTGCTTGCCGTTGGCGCCCGTCTTGATCGCGCTCGCCTTCACCATGAAGAAGTCCACGACCTCCATGTCCTTCTTCAGATCCTTTACAAAAATTTCTTTCATATTTCTATCATCTGCCTTTCGTCAGTTACCGATATTTTACCATAAAATCCCTAACCCTGCAACTGACTTTTGCATGCTTTTATCCGGCGAATTCGCGTTCTTCCGCCGCAGCCTTGCCCGGCCGCGCAATTTCGATGTCCGCGCACGTCCGCACGCACACCGCCGCAGCGCTTCCCGCGCCGCACACGCCCAAGCGCTGCCGCAGTCCTGCCTGCATACGATCCACATAATTCTTAACGCTTTCTTGCCCCCTGCATCCATGCGTTCCGCTCTCCATCTCGCGCGTCATCCCTTCCACACGCCCGCGTACCACGTCATTCACACGCATCTACAAAAAATCCTGCATAATGTAGGACATTTTTGACTCTTTCCCGTCAAAAATATCAGACATCAAAAAAAGAAAGGGCTGCCCGATCACCGTTTCTATTATAGTTGCAAAGGTATTTTTCAATTTGGTGCACATTATGCAGGATTTTTGCGAGCAGCCATTTCTAAGCCATGCCTATCGTCCCATCACCCCACGAACACGAAATGAAAACGCTGCCCCATTGATTGCATCAAGCAACCCAAGCGGCAACTCCATGCTTTCGCTAAACCCCAAGGCAAAGCCCGTACCTCCATCCTCTCCCAAAGGTACGGGCCACAGTCATATTACATCATA
This sequence comes from uncultured Eubacteriales bacterium, assembly GCA_900542245.1. Lineage (GTDB taxonomy): Bacteria > Bacillota > Clostridia > Peptostreptococcales > Anaerovoracaceae > CAG-238. The sequence continues at coordinate 9,858 of UQMQ01000023.1, read as the reverse complement.
TACGGCACCGGATCGATTGGCGCATCATCCAGCCAAAGCTCCAGATGCAGATGCGGGCCGGTGGCCATGCCGCTGCTGCCAACAGTCCCGATCTGCGTTCCGGCACTGACCTCGTCACCTGCCGCGGTCTGCACCTCTGCCAAACACGCATAGACCGTGCTGAAGCCGCCGTCGTGATCGATCACGACATAGTTTCCGAGCGAAGCACTGAACGCCGCAGTCCGCACCTTGCCGTCAGCCGCCGCCAGCACCGGCGTGCCTCGATCTGCGACAAAGTCCACACCGTCATGCGCCTCGGCATTTTCCACATACGGATTCTCAAAGGCGAACGGACAGCTGATTTTGAACGACGTGTTCACCTCTGCATCAGCATTCATGTCGGCATCAGCGCCTGCTCCCGACCCGCGTGCTGCATCCATGTCAGTATCGATGGCTGCACCCATGCCCGGCGCCTGCTGCGCAGCGCCCAACTCTGCCTTTGCATCCGGCTGCCCAAACAGTGCACCGAGGCTGAACCCTTTGACCGCATAAACACTGCCGCAGCCCAAAGCCAGAACCAACACCGCCGCAAGGGTCAGCGCCAGCCGCTTCGTCCGCACGCTCTGTCCAACTCGCGCACGCTGTCCGCTTCGCATATTTTCTCTCAATTCTTTTCGACTCATGGTTTCCATTACCCTTTCCAGAGTATCCTCCGGAGCTTTCAGGTTCTGAAAGGCCTTCTTCATTTTTTCCTTATCACTCATACGGATACCTCTTCCTCCAAGTACTTCCTGAGTTCCTTTCTCGCACGCGCCAGCCGCGTCCCCACCGTCCCCGGTGGAATCTTCAAGATCCCTGCGATCTCCTGTATCTGATACCCCTCCAGATAATACAGCACCACCACGATCCTCTTGGCCCGGTCCAGTTTCATCACCGCCGTAAACAGATCCTGACAGTCCGTCTCTTCAAACGCAAGCTGCTCTGCATAGTCATCGATGTTTTCGTGTCTGCGCCATAACTGCCGCCAAAATTTGCGGCACTCGTTATAGGTGACCTTCACCAGCCAGTTTTTGATATGCGCCCAGCTCTCAAAAACATAGTCCGTCTCATACAGGCGCAGCAGCACCTCCTGCGTGACATCCTCCGCATCCGTCTGCGACCGCAGACAGCTGAACGCCACACGAAAAACCACGTCCATGTACTCCTGCGCACACCGCTTGAACTCTTCCGTACTTAACATTGACTTTCTCCCTCGAAAAGCTTTTCATAGGTATTATCCATGAGCCCACCGATTTTTTTCACTCCACTCCCATTTTTTTAAGAAAATCTCTCCGCCCGACTTTCGTCGCCCCACCAAGAAAATCTCTCCGCCCGGCATGCCCCCGCCCCACGACATCCTCGCGCGTCTCCAAAAAATCACTCGATCTCTTTCGAGCCATGCCCATCGCCCCACCGCAGCCCGTACCCTACATCTGAAAGGATACACGCCCGCGTACAAAACCGCCGCACGCTGCAAGCTGCAGTGTACGGCGGTTCATACGCATCATCCAAGATACCGCTTATGCCTGTTTGAGCAGGACGGAGGCTTTGAAGAGATCCCCGTCGACGTTGATTTCAAAGACACCATCCATCAGTTTGGTCAAGTCACGCGCGATGGCCAGACCGAGACCGCTGCCCTCGGTGTTGCGGGATTCATCGCCGCGTTTGAAGCGCTCCATGAGTTCGTCCGCGGAGATATTCAGGCGGTCTCTGGATATGTTCTTAACCTCAAGCAGTACGAAACCATTGGCTGCAGCTCCCGCCGGTGCAGTGCCAGCCGATGTACTGCATCCGACAGATGCTGCCATCCCGGCTCTTCCTGCCGCTGCGTTTTGCGACGTCCCCGGGATTCCGGCAGATGCAGTCGTCCCTGCTGTACTGCCTGCTTTACGGTTCACGCTGCTGATGTCGAGGTAGACGCGGCTGCCCGGCAGCGCATATTTGCTGACGTTGCTGAGAAGATTCTCGATGACACGCCACAGAAGCTGACCGTCTGCCATGACCCGCGGCCCTGCGGACAGCACGCCGCCCTCCGCATCCTGCATACCGGCTGCATCTGGTTCCTGCGCGCAGTGATTCTCCACGATGATATCTAGCTTCTGCGCCGTCAGCCGCTCGCTCATTTCTCCGAGGCTCTGGCTGACCAGCGAACCGAGATCAATCGTTTCCATATGGACCGGAATCGCACCGCTGGAGGCTTTTGCTGCCTCAAAGAGATTTTCCGTCAGGACTTTCAGGCGCTGCGTTTTTTCATCCAAAATCTCCAGATACTCCGGCGCGTGCGGGCTGTCCAATCCCTCCTGCTTCATCAGATCAATATAGGAAACCATCGACGTCAGCGGTGTTTTCAGATCGTGCGAAACATTGGAGATCAACTCCGTTTTCATACGCTGATTTTTAAGCTCGTTCTGCACCGCCAGATTCGACGCCTGCGAGATCTCATTGATATCCGCCGCCAGCCTGCCTAGCTCGCCGACGTTCCCCCTGCGGTCTGTCTCAACCGGAATCCGATGGGCGAGATTGCCGCTTTTCACCTCGCTGACGCCGCTGCGGATCGCGAGGTACTGTCTGACCAGCCTCGGCACGCAGAGAATGATCGCAGCCAGCACAAGCACCGCGCCAATCCATGTCAGGGAAAGCAGCATACCGCCGATCAAAAGTGCCATGACTTTCACCATGGTCTTGTCACTGGACGCAATCCCGCGGTAGATCGACAGCGCAATGCCGCCGAAGAAAGATTTTTCCCAGAACATACGCGCCTTAAGCTTCTTGACCAAAGACACGAAGCAGAGCAATGCCAGCAAGATGCAGACCGCCATGCCGCTGATACAAAGGATCCAGACCGCCGTATTGCTCAGACCGAACGCATAATCACTCGGATGCGTCGGCGTATAAACGCCCTTGATGCTGACGTAAAACCAAATCTCGTACAGCGGCGCAGCCAGCGCCACCGCACCGCCGGCGCCGCCGCAACCGAGTATGAGCAGCACCTCGGACCAGACACGGTCAAAACGATTCAGTTGTATGCTGCCGTCAGCTGCACGTCCCAGGCGTCCCGTCTGCACACATAGGATCATCAACGCCGCGCAAAACACGATGGCCAGCGCCACCAACGCGAGTAGCAGCCAGCTCAAAAGATCCGACTGTGCATTTTCATCCGCAAAATTTACCACCCAAGGACTGTTCTCGATCCATGCCAAGTTCTCCTGCATTTCCTTTGACGAGATCTCCGTATCCATCCCGATCCATTGATTGTACATTTCCCGGTAATCGCTCATTGCGCTGACCGACACCGCGAAGCTGCCGATAATCCCCAGCGCGGTCCCGCTGAGAACGGCTAGAACCCACATCAAGGTATTTGAGACCCGCAGCCCACCCCTGTTTTTGATTTTCATTTCCATACTCATACTCCCATTTTCTCCATTTTATAGCCGATACCCCAGACAACCTTCAGGTAGCGTGGATTCTTCGGGTCGATCTCGATCTTTTCGCGAATACGGCGGATATGTACAGCGACGGTATTCTCCGGGCTGTATGCCGGTTCATTCCACACCGCTTCGTAGATTTGTTCGATGCTGAACACCCGCCCCGCATAGCGCGTCAGATAGCACAAAATCCCGAATTCGATCGGCGTCACCGCGATCAGCTGTCCGTCCATACTCACAGTCTTCTGATTATCGTCGACAACCAGCCCCCCTGTGACATATACCCCTTCTCCCTGTCCGGACGCTTTCTCTCCGGCTGCGCCGTCGATGCTCCCCAGACGCACATAACGCCGCAGCTGCGACTTGACCCGCGCGACCAACTCCAGCGGATTGAACGGCTTGGTGACATAATCATCTGCCCCGACGTTCAGCCCTGTGATCTTATCGTAGTCCTCGGATTTTGCGGAAAGCATGATGATCGGAATGTTTTTTTCTTCGCGGATTTTCATGGTTGCCTGTACGCCGTCCATCTGCGGCATCATAATATCCATGATGATCATCTGCAGCGGCTGCTCTCGCGCGATGCGCAGCGCCTCCACGCCGTTGTGCGCCTTGAAGACATGATAGCCCTCATTGCGCAGATAAATTTCAATGGCTCCCGCGATTTCCTTATCATCGTCGCAAACCAGAATATTGGTCGTATCCATCGTTTCTGACATGTTCTCTGTTCCTTTCCGGCTGATACCCCTATCATAAAGTCTATTTCTTACAAAGACACGCACGCAATTCTTAACAAATTCTGACGAATTGCGCGTTGCCGTAGGTTATGTCCCGCCGTAAGCGGCTGACGTGCAAGACGCCTGCGGCGCGCGGCGCACGGAACCGCAAACTCGCTCACAGCCTCTTGCGCAGTGCGTCCTGCCACAGCACTTGTGTCGCACACGCAACCAAGGCAGTGTGGCGTGCAACGTGTGCGGGGAAGCAAATCCTGCCGCAGCAGCTGTGCCCCGCACGCAAAAACAGGCGACCCCTTGCCTAACCTGCCGGGCCGCCCTTACTTTCCTGATCCTGCTACTGCGGATCGTACGGAAAACAATCCATATATTTGAGTTTAAACTGATTCAGCGCATGCAGGCGATCGATCTTCGCCTTGATCTCTGCGTCGTCGATCTCACCGGTGCGGATATACCGGTCGAGCACCGCGTAGGTGAAGCCGAGATTCTCCTCGTCCGTCTTTGGCTGCAGACCGTCGATCGGCACCTTGTCCACGAACATCGACGGCAAACCGAGCTCTCTGCCGATCGCCTTGACTTCCTGCACAGTCAGGTGTGAAAGCGGGCTGAAATCCCCCGCGCCGTCGCCGTATCTGGTCGCGTAGCCGACCCAGTCCTCCGACAAATTGCAGGTATTCGCCACACGACCGTTGTTGGACTGCGCGACCGCATAGGTCGCCGCCATCCGCAGACGTGCCGGAAGATTCGTGATGGTCTGCGGCAGAACATTTTGTTCGCCGAGCTGGGCGTGCAGTTCGTTCACCAGACCATCGTAGCAATTCTTGATGTTGATCGTATAGCTTTGGATACCGAGATGCTCCACCAGTGCATAAGAGACATCAATATCGAACTGTCCTCCTTTCGGCAGCAGTACACCGATCACGCGTTCCCTGCCGAGTGCCTCCACGCAGAGCGCGGCGACGACCGAGCTGTCCTTGCCGCCGGAGATCGCAACGACTGCGTTGCAGCCCTGGTCGTTTACCTCAAACCAGTCACGGATCCATGCGACAATTTCATCTTTCACTTTCTTTACATCAAAACTCATGTCAGCCTCTCCTTTTTGTATCTCCTCGCCGCAAAAGCAGCGCAATGTTTCGCTCATGGGACAAAACCATTATACGACAAGTTCATCGCCAGCTAAAGCTGGTGAACTTTAGCATAAGGTTTGTCTAGCCATTCACACTTCGCCCTTGGCTCGTGTTCATGGGACAAGACCATTATACGACAAGTTCATTGCCAGCTTCCTTAAAGTGCCACGCGCTGAAGCGCTGCACTTCTTGGCGTGAGACCTGCCTCGCTTCTATCTTCGCCTTACGGCTCGCTAATCAGCGGGCTAGGGCTTCAAAGCTGGTGAACTTTAGCATAAGGTTTGTCTAGCCATTCACACTTCGCCTTTGGCTCGTGTTCATGGGACAAAACCATTCGCCCGGACGCTGCGCGGCTCTGCCGTCGCTTACGCTCGGCAATCGCCTCCGCTCGGGCATCTGACTTGCATCTGCTCTGCCGTCACTTACGTTCGGCAATCGCAGTGCCAAGATCATTATACACCCATTTTCTTGCCTCGTCCACAAAAACGTGAAGCCCTCTTTATTCTGCATTCTTCTGCGCCGCTCTTGCATTTTCTGCGATTTTTTGCTATACTGTATAGGTTAAAGGCGAAAGGTTCTTACAAAGGTTAAATTTCCTTAAAATATTTTAATTTTTGTGTAACCTTTCAGGGGGTAAATTTGAGTTATTTGTGTAAGGAGGAGAAAGGATGAAGGATACTTTCGTACAAGATGAAAGTATTGAAACCATAATCCAGCGTTACAAAAGCACGATCTACGGTGTGGCACTGTCCTATACCAACAATCGCAGCGATGCGGACGACATCTTTCAGGAGGTTTTCCTGATTTATTTCAGAGTCAAGCCGCAATTCAACGACGAGGAGCACCGCAAGGCATGGCTGATCCGAACGACGATCAACTGCTCGCTCCGCGTGGTCGACAGCACGTACCGCAAGCGTACCGTGCCGATGGACGAGATGGAGGAAGGTTCCTTTCAATTTCAATCCAAGGAAGAAAATGCAGTTCACTTAGCACTGCGTGAGCTTCCGGAAAAGTATAGAATCGTTCTTCAGCTTTTCTATTTCGAGGATATGTCGATTGATATGATCAGCCGCACCCTGCAGATCAAGCCGGGTACGATCAAGGTCCAGCTCAACCGCGGCCGCGAAATGATGAAAGCAAAGATACGGGAGGTAGACGCATGATGACTGACGATATGATTCGCAGCATGAAAGGTCAGATGGTTCCGTCCGATGACGTAGTCTCTGATCTTTTGGCGAAAATTGCAGCTCTGGACGCTTCCCCGGAAACATCAGAACATGTGGTGTCTTTTGATGACGCGAAGCTCCGCAGAGCATGCGAAGATCTGACCGCTTCCCAAAGACCCGCAGCAAAAGCTAAGAAGCATACAACTAAATCCATATGGTATTACAGTACGGCAGCAGTTGCCGGCGTTGTCGTTTTGCTCTTGACCATTACGCTTTTCGGTGATGTCGAGGGTGGCAAGGCGGGGGATTTTATCCACTCTGCCATCAATGACCAGACCGTTGTGACCTCACCGGTCGACCTGGATGCGGATGCATCGGTCGTCACAGACCCGACGAAGCCAAACGACAGGCAGACGCCTGCAGGTGCAGAGGATGGGACTGCAGAAACAGACGAAAACAAAGGCGGTTTCCTGCAGAATCTCTTCGGCAAGAAAGATAATGCAAAGCAGAAGGATACGCCTGTTTCCGATCCGTCCAAGCAGGAACAGACGGGCAAGGATTCGAGCGCAAACAACGGCAGCTCCAAGGACTCTGATAATTCCAGCACGACGGTTCCGCCGATCGACAATGCGGATAACCGCACAGATTACAGCGGCACTTCGGGTGATAACAGGGATAACAGCAATTCCGGTACCGTCACACCACCGGCGCCGGATGACGGCAACGGCAACTACGTTGTCGGCGACAGCAAGGTGACGCCCGGTTCTCCGGGAACCGGTGATATTGCGTTTAATCGTGAGATTCTCGCCGAAGGTTCTGTTTCAAATCTGACCATTTCCGGCAGCAATTATGTAGTAGAAAAGGCAACAACGACAGCCTCTACTGCCTCCGAGATCAAAGCGATTTCTTTGGAAATCCCGGAAACCTCAACGACGAAGCAGGCAACCTTAAGTGCAAAGGTCAGAAAGGTCAAGAATGTTTCCACAGATCTTCTTGTCGCAGTCGATGTGGACGGATTCAGTCAGACGCTGCTCTACACAAGCGATGACTATGTGCCGGAAACGCTCGGACAATTCCTGTCCGACGCGGGACTCAACACTTCCGCTTCCTATGCCAAGGCTGTATTCTGTAAAGGTGCGCAGATCGGTTATTCCTCTTATCACAGGTTTAACGTCAGCAATATTCAGAACTTGATCTCAAGTTATGCCTTTGCAAACGAAGGTGCGGCACTTGCCAAATACGCCTCCTATGAGAGCGGCAATGTGCACGTTACGTTCAAGTCGACCAGCAATCCGACCGACTCCGTCATCAATTTCGGCGTCAGCGACAACGGTTACCTGTACGTAAAGATGGCCTCCGGCAAATCCTTCACTTTCCATATTGGAACAGACAATGCTTCCGCGTTCATCAACGCTGTGACCGGGCAGTAAGCAGGAATTGCACACAAGAAAATCAACAATTGTCCATCAATTGCAAATACGCAAAATACGGCAAATACGAAAAACACAAAAAACACAAAACGACCGATGCGTCCGAAAATAGACGCCCGGTCGTTTTTCATACCTGTAAACAATCGTTGTATACTGCCATCAATCGTCAATACGGGTGATCGTTGCGCCAAGACCCGCGAATTTCTCGATGAACTTCTCATAACCGCGTTCGATATGATAGATTTCTGAGATCTCCGTCGTTCCCTCTGCAACAAGCCCGGCCAGCACCATCGCCGCACCGGCACGCAAGTCGGTCGCAATGACCTGACAGCCGCGCAGCTTCGCATTGCCTCTGACCACTGCCTTGTTTCCGGCAGTTTCAATGTTCGCGCCCATCTTATTGAGCTGCGCCACATGCATGAAACGGTTTTCAAACACCGTCTCGATGACCGTACTGGAACCGTCTACCGTCGTCAGGAACGTCATAAACGGCGACTGAATGTCTGTCGGGAAACCCGGATACGGCAAGGTCTTAATATCAGTTGCACTCTGCGGACCCAGATCGCCGCGAACGATGAGCTCCTCATCGCCGACTTCGATCCGCACACCGCATTCGCGCATTTTAGCGATGATCGGTTTCACATGATCCGGTACCACATTCTGAATGTGCACCACGCCGCGTGTGATCGCCGCCGCCAGCATGAAAGTCCCCGTCTCAATGCGGTCCGGGATCACCGTATGCTTCGCGCCGCCAAGCTTCGTGACACCTTCGATCTTAATCGTGTCTGTGCCTGCACCCTTGATCTTCGCGCCCATCTTATTCAAGAAGTTCGCTAAATCAACGATCTCCGGCTCCTCCGCCGCATTCTCGATATAGGTTGTCCCCTCCGCAAGTACGGCTGCCATCATGATGTTCTCCGTCGCGCCGACACTCGGAAAGTCCAGATAGATCGTGTCACCGATCAGTCCCTGTGCACCGGCGACTGCCTCCACATAGGTGTCTGTGCTGGTGATGACCGCGCCGAGCGCCTCGAGACCCTTGAGATGCAGATCGATCGGTCTGGAGCCGATCGCGCATCCACCCGGATGCGGGATTCTGGCTCTGCCCTTGCGAGCGAGCAGCGGTCCCATGACCAGAATGGATGCACGCATCTTATTGACCAGTTCAAACTGTGCCTCCGTAGAAAGAATGTCCTTCGTGGTAACAGCAAGGACATTTTCTTCCAATTCTTCGATTTCGGCTCCCAAAGAAGTCAGGATCTCTTTCATAAAGCTGACATCCCGCAGTTTGGGAACATCGCGGATGACACAGGTTTCTTCTGCTAAAAGTGCTGCCGCCATGAGCGGCAGCACCGCATTTTTCGCACCGCTGATCACGACCTCGCCTTTGAGCGGGCCGCTCTGCTGTACCATATATTTAGCCAATGTGTCAAGCCTCCGCGACTATAATTTTTTCATTTCCGCTAAGCAATCTTTGCAGACATTCTTTCCGTGTACGGATACAACGTCCTTCGCGTTTCCGCAGAAAATACAAGCCGGCTCGTACTTTTTGAGCATGATGTAATCTCCGTCTACAAATACCTCCAGAGAATCATCTGTCTTGATTCCTAACGTTCTTCTGAGCTCCACAGGAATCACTACTCTTCCCAACGGATCTACCGGTCTTACAATACCTGTTGCTTTCATGTTTGTACCTCCCATAAATATATTAATCATTTTCTTTCCTTGCGGAAGATTTCTTTTTGGACAAATCTTTTTTGCTGTCTTCGTTTTCTGATTTTCCCCTTACCAGTCCTATGACGGAGGAAAACGTGTTCACCAGACTGCTTGCTGCTGCAACGATACTCTGGTTCCCCCTGATTGCATCCGTAATGCTCCCGACCGCCTCTCCGGCGTCATCAATGATACGCGGTTTCATCGCATCAGACAAGGATACTATCAACTTCCTCCGTCACAAC
>UQMQ01000022.1 GCA_900542245.1 uncultured Eubacteriales bacterium | reverse complement strand
CTATAGTATACTGGAATCCACCCAAAGAAACAAGCAAAAAAGCGAAAGCCTGCCGATCATCCGGTCGTCTTTCGCTTTTTATTTTATCATGCAGGAAATATCGCCTCACAATATTTCCGGAATCACGACAAAAGCACCTTACGAAGCGGCGCGCATGGGTGCGCGCCATGGGTGCATAGAAATCTCAGATTTCGTTATGCACACTTTTGTCCCATTCCTGTATGTGCAGAAGCGCGGAGCCTCGCGGCTACAGCAGCTCTTTTCTGGAAAGGTTGATGCGGTTCTGACTGTCGATTTCCACAACCTTGACTTTGACCACGTCGCCGACGTTCATGACGTCTTCGACCTTTTCCACTCTTTCTTTTGCCATCTTGGAGATGTGCAGCAGACCTTCCTTGCCCGGCAGGATCTCGATAAACGCGCCGACAGATCCCTTCGCGGTGCTGAGGATTCTGGTCACGCGGCCCTCATAAACCTCGCCGACCTCGACGTCCTTCGTAAGAATTTCGATTTCGCGCTTGCAGGCCTCCGCCTTTTCGCCATCTGTGCCGTAGATGGAAACCAGACCGTCATCGTTGATGTCGATCTTCACATCGTACTTCTCAACCAGCCCGTTGATGGTTTCGCCGCCCTTGCCGATGACCACGCGGATCTTGTCCGGATTGATCATCATCGACATCGCGCGCGGCGCCCACTTGGACAACTCCGGACGCGGTGCAGTGAGCTCCTCGAGCATCTTGCCCATGATGAACATTCTGCCCTCTTTCGCCTGTCTGAGCGCCTTTTCGAGAATATCTCTGGATAAGCCGTGTACCTTGATATCCATCTGGATCGCGGTCACGCCGACTTCTGTACCGGTTACCTTAAAGTCCATATCGCCGAGGAAGTCTTCCATACCCTGAATATCACTGAGGATCGCAAATTCAGAGGAGCCGTCCTCCTTGACCCTTTCGATCAGACCCATCGCGATACCCGCAACCGGTCTCTTGATCGGCACGCCGGCATCCATCAGCGCCAAGCAGGAGCCGCAGGTGGAGCCCATGGAAGTCGAACCGTTGGAGGATAAAACTTCCGATACCACGCGGATCGCATACGGGAATTCTTCGACCGGCGGCAGAACCGGAATCAAAGCTCTTTCCGCGAGCGCACCGTGACCGATCTCACGACGCCCCGGACTTCTGGAGGTCTTTGCCTCGCCGACCGAGTAACCCGGGAAGTTGTAGTGGTGCATATAGCGCTTGGAGGTCTGCTCGGTGATGCCGTCGATCGTCTGCGCCTCGCTGGCAGGCGCCAGCGTACAAACGGACATGACCTGTGTCTGTCCTCTCTTGAACAAGCCGCTGCCATGCGTTCTCGGCAGCAGGCTGCTCTCACAGAAGATCGGTCTGATCTCGTCGAGCTTTCTGTTGTCCGGACGAATACCCTCGTCGAGGATCATCGCTCTGACGGTTTCCTTGGTGATATTGTAAAGAACGGAATCGATGTCCTTCGCACCCTCCGGATAGATCTCCGCAAAGTGTTCCTTGGTCTCTACTTCGACTTCATCCATATTTTCGAGTCTTTCCAGCTTATCCGGCGTCTGAATCGCTTCCCGCATCTTCGGCGCCGCGTAAGCGCGCACTGCCTCGTCGATCTCCGGCAGCGGCTTATACAGTACGACATCCTGTTTCGGTCTGCCGACCTCTTTGACGACTTCCTCGATGAACGCAACGAGCTCCTTGATCTCCTCGTGCGCGAAAAGAATCGCGTCGAGCATTTCCATCTCCGGTACTTCGTTTGCGCCTGCCTCTACCATCATGATCGCATCCTTGGTGCCGGATACGGTCATATGGATATCGGATTTTTCCCTCTGCTCGAGGCTCGGGTTGATGATCAGTCTGCCGTCCACTCTGCCGACGGAAACGGAACCGGTCGGACCGTCCCATGGAATGTCCGAAATCGCCAGCGCGACAGAGGAACCGATCATACCGCAGATTTCCGGAGAACAATCCAGGTCTACGGACATGACAGTTGCAACGACGACCACATCATTGTAATAGCCCTTCGGGAATAACGGTCTGATCGGTCTGTCGATCAGTCTGGAGGTCAGGATCGCGTGCTCGCTCGGTCTGCCCTCTCTCTTAATAAATCCGCCCGGAATCTTTCCTGCGGCATACATTCTTTCTTCATAGTCCACGCTCAGCGGGAAAAAGTCGATGTCCGGCTTCGGTTCCTTGGACGCGCAGACAGTCACGTTGACGACCGTATCGCCGTATTTAACCATGACCTGTCCGTTTGCCTGCTCGCAGACCTTGCCGATTTCCAGCTGCAGGAGTCTGCCTCCCAATGCAGTTCTGAATACTCTGTAATCTTCAAATCTTGGCATAATTAACAACTACCTCCTGTTAATTTTCGTCTTTCGCATATATTGATTGTCTTGCACCCCCGAGAAAATCCACAAGCCGCAGGCTTCTTCCCTTCGCGAAGGGATGCTAAAAAATAAGCGGGGTTTTGATTGTGCCCCGCTTAAATCCATAGTAAATTGAAAACCTACTTTCTTAATCCTAAACGAGCGATCAGAGTTCTATATCTCTCCAGATCATTTTCCTTCAGGTATGCAAGAAGGTTTCTTCTCTGACCTACCATCTTTAACAGACCTCTTCTGGAGTGGTGGTCCTTCTTATGTTCTTTGAGGTGTTCGTTCAGATCGTTGATTCTGTAAGTCAGGATCGCGATCTGTACTTCCGGAGAACCGGTGTCACCCTCTTTTAACTGATAATCTTTGATGATCTGCTGTTTGATTTCCTTTGTAATCATGTTCTTTCTCCTTTTTCGATATTCGCCTGCTGCCGGGCTTGGCGTCAGAGTCCTCGCGCAAGCGCAGCACAGGTAATTTTTCTAACAACTTATACTACCACAATGCAGCCGCTTCGTCAATCGTTTTTCGCGAAATTACACAAATCTCACAAATCCTGTAAGGCTCATAAGCCCCGCGTGTTTCGTGGTTTCGTGGTTTCGTGGTTTCGTGGTTTCGCGGTTTTGCGGTTTTGCGGAATCCGTACTGCGGCATCCGTTTTACGAAAGGCATCTACGGGATCTGATGAAACGCTTTTGCCTCGCGGCAGTCCTTCGCGATCTGTGCGGAGAGCGCTTCGATCCCGCCGAACTTCACCTCATCGCGGGTCTTTTTGATAAATTCGACCTTGATCATCTTGCCGTAGAGCTCCTTGTCAAAGTTGAAAATATGCGTCTCCATGTTTTTTTTGAAGGTGCCGATGGTCGGTTTGATCCCGACATTGGTGACACTCGGATAGCGTACACCGTTGTAGATGCAATAGGTGATGTAGACCCCGTTCGGCGGCGTCACCATGCTCTCGTCAATCATGATATTGGAGGTCGGAAACCCGATGCTCTTGCCCAGACGGTTGCCGACCACGACTTCTCCGCCGATGTCGTAATTGCGTCCGAGGAATTTGCTGCATTCGTCCATTTCTCCCGCCATGATCAGACCGCGGATCAGCGTCGAGCTGACCACATCGCCGTCCACCGTCACCGCAGGCATCGCGTTGACATGAAAGCCATACCGCGATCCCAGTATCCGCAGCTCCTGCACGTCGCCCTTGCCGCGGTAGCCGAAATGATAATTGAAGCCGCAGAACAGCTCCTTCGCGCGGATCGCATCCACTAGGAGATTTTTGACAAAGGTCTCCGGCTCCATCGTCATAATGGCTTCCGTAAACGGAATGTCCACCAGATAGTCCACACCCATCTGTTCGATCAGGGCAGCCTTTTCTTCCCTGTAGATAATATTCTTGACAGGTTTTGCACCCGGAATCAGATTCTTCGGATGGCTGGAAAAGGTAAAGACACAGCTCTTGAGGCCGCGCACCTTCGCTTTTTCGACTGCTGCTGTGATGATCGCCCGATGTCCCACATGTACGCCGTCAAAGTTGCCGAGCGCGACTGCGGTTTCGGGCATGTCTTGGATTTTATCTAAACTGTCAAATACGATCATAATTCCTCACTTCTCAAAAAAACTTTGTCCGCCACCAGCTTTTTATACTGGTGATGGTAAAATGCCACGCCCAAAAAGCGGCGGCCGTCCGGCATCTCCGGATTTTTTTCATACATTTTATATGCGCCGCGGTATTCCGGTCGAATTTCAAATTCCGGTTCTCGATAGCGGTAGCGTGGATTCTCTGTGATTTCGCATTCCCGCAGGGCGATATGCCAGCCGTCGGTAAACTTCCGCGCAAGCTGCGGCTCCAAAAGCGCCGTACCGAAATGTGTGAGCGGCATATCCATCGGCTGTACCAGCTTTGCGATCTCCGCAAGCCCGACCTCCGATGCGGGAGTCAGCGTATATCGCCCATTCTCCTTATAGGTCCGGTGGCTGTAGGCATCGATCAGCGCGTCCAGACTGACTGCGTCCTCAAGGCGAAACACTCCGCTGGCCACGCGGCACAGGCTCTCCATCGCCGCGCCGCAGCCCAGGGTCTGTCCGACATCCTGACAGATCGTCCGGATATAGGTCCCCTTGGAGCATTCGACCACAAAGGTTACTTTTTTGATATTGCTGTCATGTGCGAAGTCCATCAGCTCGATATCCAGATTGCGGATATAGACCCTGCGCGGCTGCACACGCTCTGCGATCAGATCAGTCTCCCCGGCTCTGGCATAGTCGTAGAGCCTGCGTCCGTCGATGCGCACCGCGCTGTACATCGGCGGCAGCTGCAGGATCTCCCCTTGAAACGGTGCAAACGCCGCACGGACAGCCGCCTCTGTAATATTGGCAGTGTCACGCAGCTCCAGTACCTCGCCCCAGATGTCCTGCGTGTCGGTGATGACTCCCAAAGACATCGTGCAGCGATAGGTCTTAAAGTCCATGTCCATGTATTCTGCCACACGGGTCGCCTTACCGAGGCAGATCGGCAGTACGCCGGTCGCCATCGGATCGAGCGTTCCGGTATGACCGATTTTTTTCATGCCGAGCAGGCGTCTGAGATCGCCGATCACATCGTGCGAGGTCATGCCCGCCGGCTTATTGATATTGATGATTCCGTCTTTCATGTTCTGTGTTTTGTTTCATTTGAGACAGGCGGCAGTTTTTGGATGCTCGCAAGCAGTGCCGCCTCCATCTGCTGCACAGCTTCGGTGATCGGCATCCGCAGCGTTGCTCCGGCAGCCTTGATATGGCCACCTCCACCGAATTTTTCCGCGATCTCCGCGACGTCACCCAGCCGCTTGGCGCGCAGGCTGACCCGCACGCTTCCGTCCTGTTGCTCCTTGAGGAAGGCTGCGTATTCCACGCCGCTGATGCTGCGCATCTGATCGACCACATCTTCGGTCTCCTCTGCCAGCGCGCCGGTCTCTGTGAGCATAGCCTGCGTCATATAGCAAAGCGCCCCTCTGCCCTCCGCGATGAGCCGCATGGTCTCCAGCACCTTGATCTCGATTCGCTTGCGCTGCGGGCGCACGTTTTCATACAGCTCCACACTGACGTAGTTGCTGTCGATGCCCCAGTCACAGAGCGCAGCGGCAATCGCAAAGGTCTGTTTCGTCGTATTGGAATACTGGAAATTTCCCGTATCCGTTGTCATCGCCGCAAAAAGTGCCTCGCCGATCTCGGCATCCGGCTGCGTGCCCATCACCTGCAGGAGTTGATAAATCAGCTCTCCGGTAGCCGCTGCCTCCGGATCCACGTAATTGTAATCGCAGAAGCTGCTCGTCGTATGATGGTGATCGATGCAGACCGTTGTTTTGCCTTGGCGGAACGCTTGCTTCCTGCCCGGAAAGCGGCTCTCGTCGCCGCAGTCCACGCAGACAGAGACATCGACCTCCGCCAAAATATCCGCATCCGTCGTGCAGTAGCCCCGATCCAAAAAGCGCAGATTCAGCGGAATCTCCTCTTCAATGAGGATATAAGCCTCTTTGCCCGCCCTGCGCAGCGCCTTGCAGAGCGCTGCACAGGAACCGAGGGCATCGCCGTCCATATGGATATGCGGGTACAGCAGCAGCTTCTTCGCCGCGAGCAGTACCGCACTGATCTCCTGAAACGTATTATTCTTCATCCTGTTCTTCTTCGTCCTTCTGATAGCTGTCAAAATCGATCCCATCTAGAATCTCGTCGATGTGCCTGCCGTAATCCATGGAGTGATCCATCTTAAAGATCAGCTCCGGAATATGGCGGACTTTGACCTGTTTTGCAATTTCCTTTTTGATGACGCCCTTGGCGCTCGCAAGCCCGGCGAGCACCTCGTCCTCCGCCTGCTGCTTCGCCTCTGCGTCCTGTGTCCCCGCAAGCAACGACAGATAGCAGGTCGCATAGCTGCCGTCACGCGTCACGCTGACGCCGGAGACACTGAGCATCTTGCCTGCCAGGCGCGGATCCTTGATGCCGTTGATCAGCATTTCGCTGACGATCCGGCGGATCTCCTCACCCAGCCTGCCTTGTCTATAACCTTTTCCCATGTGTTATTTCCTTTCCACTTCAACCATGTGGAAACATTCGATGACATCGCCTTCTTTGATATCGTTGTAGTTTTCAATACCGATACCGCATTCGTAGCCCTGGGCGACTTCCTTGGCATCGTCCTTGAAACGCTTGAGCGAAGAGATCTTGCCTTCGTGAATGACGATACCGTCACGCACCAGGCGGATCTCCGCGTTGCGGAGCACTTTACCCTCCTGCACATACGCACCGGCGATGATGCCGACATTCGGAACCTTGAAGGTGTTTCTGACTTCTGCTTTGCCGAGCACCTCCTCCTTGAATTCCGGATCCAGCATACCCTTCATCGCATCTTCGACATCGTTGAGAATATCATAGATGACACGATATAATCTGATCTGAATGTTTTCCCTGTCCGCAAAGGTCTGCACTGCCGTTGTCGGTCTGACATTGAAGCCGATGATGATGGAACCGGTCGTGCCTGCCAGCGTAACATCGGATTCGGTAACGGTGCCGACCCCGGTGTGAATGATCTTGACGCGGACATTTTCGTTATTGAGCTTCTCGAGAGAGGAAACAATCGCGCCGATGGAGCCCTGTACATCGCCCTTGATGATGAGGTTGAGGTCTTTGACTTCGCCCTCCTGAATCTGGCTGAAAAGCTGTTCGAGCGTGGTGCTCGCGTTTCTTGCGAGAATTTCGTCTCTGAGTTTCTGTTTTCTGTTTTCGGCGATCTCCTTGGCGATCTTATCCTGCTTAACTGCGTTGAATTCGTCGCCCGCCTCCGGTACTTCGGAAAGTCCGAGGATCTCGACCGCTGTAGCCGGGCCTGCCTTTTTGATTTCCTTACCCTTGAAGTCGGTCATCAGACGGATTCTGCCGGAGCAGGTACCCGCAACGACGGACATACCGCTCTTGAGCGTACCGTTGGTGACCAGCAGGGTCGCGACCGGACCTTTGTTCTTATCCAGTCTCGCTTCGATGACGGAACCCATCGCCAGACGGTTCGGATTCGCACGCAGCTCCAGCACCTCTGCCTGCAGGAGGATCATTTCCAGCAGGTTGACAATGCCCTCTCCGGTCTTTGCGGATACCGGCACGCAGATGACATCGCCGCCCCAGTCCTCCACCAGAAGACCATGCTCGCTCAGCTCCTGTTTCACGCGATCCGGATTCGCGCTCGGTTTATCCATCTTATTGACAGCAACGATGATCGGCACGCCTGCTGCCTTGGCATGGCTGATAGACTCAATGGTCTGCGGCATCACGCCGTCATCCGCCGCAACAACCAGCACCGCGATATCTGTGATGTGTGCGCCGCGGGCACGCATCGCTGTGAAGGCTTCGTGACCCGGCGTATCGAGGAATACGATCTTCTGTCCGTTGATCATGACCTCGGACGCACCGATGTGCTGTGTGATGCCGCCGGATTCGGAGGCTGTGACATTGGTCTTTCTGATCGCGTCGAGCAGGGAAGTCTTACCGTGGTCAACGTGACCCATCACTGTGATGATCGGGGCTCTCGGCTTGAGATCCTCCTCTTTATCCTCAAAGAGTTCCAGACCTTCCTCTTCCTCTTCTTCCTCGACCTTTGCCACGACGACGCTGATGCCCAGATCGTCAGCCAGAATCATAATGGTGTCTTCATCGATACTCTGATTGATATTCGCCATGATGCCCATCTTCATGAGCGCCATGATGACCTGTGAGGTTGAAACGCCGACCTGCTCGCAGAAGCCTGCGACTGTGATCGGTGCAGTGACTGCAACGGTTCCGGTCGGAAGATCCTCCAGAATATCCTCTTCTTCCTCAACCACCGGCTTCGGTCTGTTGTGCTTCTTCGGCTTCGCCTGCTTTTCAAGAGAGCGCTGCTGCATTCTCTCTTTGTTCTTCTTGCCCTGTCCGCCGCCGCCGTTATCCAGCTTCGCGAATTTGTTTCTTTCCTTATCCGGGTGTACGCGCTTTTCGACATTCTTCTGCGTCGGCTTGGTCTCCATCTTGGAAAGTGCCGGACGATCATCGCGGCTGCCGCCTTGACGCGGACCTCTGCTTTGTCCTCCCTGACCTTGCCCGTTTCTTGCGCCCTGCGGTCTGCCGTCACGGTCACCGCGCGGACCTCTGTTGTCACGACTGCCGCCCTGACCGTCTCTTGCGCGGTAGTCTCTCTGCCCGTCGCGACCCGGTCTTGCGTCACGATCGCCGCGCGGACCTCTGTTGTCACGACCGCCGCTCTGACCGTCTCTTGCGCGATACTCTCTTTGTCCGCTGCGCTGGCCGTCGCGGCCCGGTCTTGCATCGCGGTCTCCCTGACGCTGCGGTCTTGCCTCGCGGTTTTCACGCGGCGCAGATGATGTCTCAGCCTTCGGTGCTGGTTTTACAGCTGCCGGCTGCGCCGGAGCCTCCGCTTTCGGTGCAGGTGCAGGCGCGGCAGTCTCTGCCTTCGATGCAGGCTGCACTGTCGGTGCTGCCGTTTCCGGCTGCGCATCCGTCGTCTTGCCAGCGGCTGCCTTCGGCATCTCTGCAGCCTGTGCTGCTTCTGCTTCGGCACTTGTCTTGCCTCTTTCCGCAACCTCCTTCGGGACGACCGGTTTGCCCATCGGCTTGCCGATCGGCGGTTTCGATCTGTTTTCTAAATCCTTGTTTACCACAGGCGTGCCGAGCGGCGGTCTGTGCGCCGGTCTCTCCTGCTGCGCGGTCTGATGCTTTACCTGTTTATTTGCACCCAGTGTTCTCACCTGGGAAATGCTTGCCGCTTTCACGGTACCTCTCGGTTGTTCGTCCTTTTGGCTGTCGACCTTTTTCGGCGTCGCCTTTACGATCGTCGTCTCCTGTGCTTTACTTTCTTTTGCCATCAGAACACCTCCTTTTCTGACGATTGCATATCATCAATTTCTTTCAAAATAACCTCTGCGAAATTTGTATCTGTGATGGCGAAGATCCCTTTCCCTGCCGTTCCTGTCATGTGGGAAAGCTCCTCCATCGTGCCGAACACGCGGTACGGTACACGATGTTTGCTCGCCAGTGATATCATTTTTTTGATCGAGTTCTCTGCAAGATCTGCCGCAAGGAGCACGAGTCTGACCTTCCTTTTCTCCATCATGAACATGCAGGTATTATAGCCGTTCACAATCTTGCCTGCCTTGGCAGCAAAGCCGAGATAACTCATGACCTTTGCTCTCATGCGTCCTGCCCCTTTCCGGCATCCGCACCGTCAGCCGCATCATCAAAAGCTTCCAGCTGCGCGAAGATCTCTTTTTTGATCTCCGGTTCGATCGCCATCGAAAACGCGCGTTCCAGTGCGCGGCGCTTCTCTGCCTTTTCCCGGCAGTCCGGGCTGTTCTTGCAGATATACACGCCCCGACCCTTGGCTCTGCCGCTCGGATCGACGCTGATCTGCCCCTCGTAAGCCGCGATGCGGATCAGTGCCTGCTTTTCTTTGGACTGCATGCAGCCGACGCATTTTCTCATGGGTACTTTTCGTTCTTTCAAGTCTAGTCCTCCACGAAAGTGATCTCTGCCGCCTGCGGCGCTGCCGCTTCTGCCTGCGGTGCAGTCGCATCGGTCTCTGTGAGACCTGCTTCGTCTGCAGGATCAGCTGTTTCCGCCGCCGCATCTGCTGCATCTGCTGCGTCTGCCGCTGCAAAATCTGCTGCCGGCGTCTCGTCGTAAGCTTCCGCTTCGTCCGCCGTATCGTCAAGCTCTACAATATCGCTCGCTGCCTCCTGCGCCGCGAGGAACTGGCTGTGGCTCTTGATATCGATCTTCCAGCCGCTGACCTTTGCCGCCAGTCTGACGTTCTGACCTTCCTTGCCGATCGCCAGAGAAAGCTGGTAATCCGGCACAACGACCGTTGCCGCCTTTTCGCCGTCCTCTGCCGGCAGGACTTTTTCGACCTTCGCCGGGCTGAGCACGCTGGCGATCAGTTCTTCCGGGTCCTCACTCCAGGCAATGATGTCGATCTTTTCTCCATGCAGCTCGTCAACGATTGCCTGCACACGCGCACCGCGGGTACCGACACAGGCGCCGACCGGATCGACGTTTTCAAACTCGGTATAGACAGCCATCTTGGTTCTCGAGCCTGCCTCTCTGGCAATGCCCTTGATCTCAACCGTGCCGTCCTCGATCTCCGGTACCTCCAGTTCGAACAGGCGCTTGACCAGACCCGGGTGGGATCGGGAAAGGAACACCTGCGGTCCCTTGTTGGTCTTTTTGACATCCATGATGTAGACCTTGAGTCTGTCGTTGACCTGATAGCGTTCGCCCGGCACCTGCTCGTTCGCGGATAAGATACCCTCGGTCCTGCCGATATTGATGAACAGCGTCTCGTTGCTGATGCGCTGCACTGTTCCGGTCACGATCTCGCCCTGACGCGTAATGTAATCGTCGAAGATCATGCCGCGCTCCGCTTCGCGAATGCGCTGCACGACGACCTGTTTTGCCGTCTGTGCCGCGATACGTCCGAAATCTCTCGGCGTGACCTGATATTCCACCACATCGCCGACCTCGTAGCGGTAGTCGATCTCTCTGGCCTCCTCTAAGGAGATCTGCGTATATTCATCTTCTACCTCGTCTACGATGTCCATTCTCATGTATACGTTGATATCGCCGTTTTCCTGGTCAATATCGACGCGGACATTCTGCGATGTGCCGTAGTTCTTCTTGTATGCAGACACCAGTGCGGATTCAATGGCTTCGATCAGAACATCCTTGGGGATATGCCGTTCTTTTTCCAGATCCGCAATTGCCTGTATAAATTCCTTGTTCATTTTGTTTATAACCTCCTTAGAATATGACAGCAAGTTTCGTTTTCGCTACCTGCTCTCTCGGAAATGTAAATTCTGTACCGTCACTTTGTCTGAGCACGATCTGTCCGTCCGTCATGCCAATCAGCGTTCCCTCGAAGGTTTTCCTGCCGTCCAGTGCCTTATATAAGCTTATGTCGACCTGCTCACCCGCAAAACGAATAAAATCTTTTTCGCGCAGCAATTCCCGGTCCATGCCCGGTGAAGATACCTCCAGATAGTAGTTCTGCGCGATCGGGTCCAGTCTGTCAAGCTCTGCACTGAGGAAGCGGCTGACCTTCTCGCAGTCATCCGTCGAAACATATTGCGTGTTCGATGCCGTCTGTGCGTCTTCTGCTGCCTCTGCAGTTGTCTCGCGCTGCGCAGCCCCGGCTGTATCCGCAGGCACGGTCTCGCTCTGCGCCGCTGGCAGCTTGTCGATATAGACGCGCAGGAACCAGTCCCTGCCCTCCTTGACGAACTCACTGTTGTACAGCTCCAGCCCGTTCTCTGCCAGAAAATCAGCAGTGATCTCCTCGATGAGATCTGTAATTTTTTTCTTTGCCATACGGTTTCCTTTCTTCATTTATAGATTCCGTCCGGCTCCGGCATCCACTGCGCGTTTTGCCTCAAACAAAGTGGAAAGAGTGGGCTGTCACCCACTCTTCTAGTCTTACCTTTATGGAATCGTGTACTACCATGGTATCACAGAAAATCCGCAAAATCAAGTGTTTTCTGGACATTTCTTTGAAGATTTCCGGCACATCTTTGGCGCGTCCTGCATAGTATAAGTTGAGTCTATGGGCAGATGGGAGATGGATATGGCACTGGATACCAGAGAATTATTTGCAAGATTGATACAATGTGAGGCAGGCGGCGAGGGCACCGCAGGTATGCAGGCTGTCGCGACCGTCATCATGAACCGCGCCACGACGACCGTCGGCGAGTTTGCGCGTGTCAACAACGGCGGCGATGTGCGGGCAATCATCACACAGCCCGGGCAGTTCGTGTGCATGCGGGAAACGGTCGGCGGCCGCTACAACGCGCAGAACGTCTACAACATGACCCCTACACAGGAGCATTACGACATCGTCGACTGGGCGCTGGACGGCGGCAGGCTGGCAGGCGTTGACGAATCGCTGTTCTTTTTCAATCCCTACAGCGACAGCTGCCCCACCTACTTCCCGAGCAAGGTCGGCGTGATCCACAACCGCGTCGGCAATCATTGCTTTTACATACCGACAGAACGATACGCAGATACTTAAAACAGGAGGGTTTTTATGGCACCATGCAGCAATGTCATCACACCAAAGATGATCCGCAGAGGTCAGGTACAGATCGGAGATAAAATCGAGCTGGAAGATCAGCCGGTCTCTATGACGGAGGAAAATCCGGAGCCCGCAGTTTCTGTCTCCGCAGAGGCCGCGGTCGCCCCGCAAATCGCCGTCGAGACAATGCTTACCCCACAGGGCGCTGTCGAGACAGGCGCACCCGCACCGGAAGCAGCACCTGTAAACGCAGTCCCCGCAGCCGCCGAAGCGCAGAGCGCACCGGCCGCTATGCCCGCCCCCGCCGCGCAGACTGCGGCGATCCAAACGAACGCGCCGCAGACTGCCAGGACTGTATCCATCCCGACTCCGGCAGAGGCAAAAGCCGTACCCGCAGCCGCCGCGCCGCAAACAACCGCGCCGCAGACTGCGCAGACCGCCCCTGGCTACATAGACCCGAATCGGACGTTCCCGTCGAACACGGCATCGATCCCGCTGATTTTCCAGAACATGACCGATTATGTCAACCCCCTTGCGCATACCGGGCAGCAGAGCCCGAGCTTCGGCGTGCCGAGCAATCCGCTGGTACCGCCGGAATACGAACAGAGCATCGACTATGATTCCGCGCAGTACATGAACGGCTTCCTGCGCACACAGATCGGCCGCGCCATGCGCGTCGAGCAGCTGATCGGTTCCAACGGCATACAGGATCGCTACGGTTTCCTCGTCGGTGTCGGCAACAATTATCTGCTCCTGCAGGACATCAGCAACGGCAATATCGCCATCGTCGATCTGTACAGCGTCAAATATGTGTACGTCTATTTCAATGACCCGGTATTTCCGGGCACTCCGTTTACGAACGGCGGCAGATAGGCGCGTAAATGCGAAAATACCTGTGCGCTGCGCTCTCGCCGCAAACTTGCAAAAAGCGCCTGCGCACCGCACTCCCGCCGCAAACACACGAAAACGACTGCGTGCTGCGCTCTCGCCGCAAACACGCGAAAGCGCCTGCGCACTGCACTCCCGCCGCAAACACGCGAAAACGACTGTGCGCTGCGCTCTCGCCGCAAACACGCGAAAACGCCTGCGCACTGCGCTCCCGCCGCAAACTTGCAAAAAGCGCCTGCGCACCGCAGAGTGCCGTTCGTTAGGTCCTCGCCCTGTGTGATTGCACCAAGTCGCTCACCGTACTTTGGACATTTTGCAAAAGCGCTGCAAAATGTCAGCAAAGTACGCTGCTCGCTCGTTTGGGCAATCATGAACAGTTCTGCGGAAACACTCGCGGCACTTGCGGTGCGCAGGCTTTCTGTACTTTTTCGCCTTATGCGGCATGGCTCTGCAGCGTGCTGCACATGGAAAATGCCTGCAGCCTGCAGACGCAATATGCATAGCAATTTCTCGCGTTACTTGCGGCGCGCAGGCGTATGTATATCTACGGTCGTGCGTCGTATCTTTGCGGCGCACGCTTTCGCCGCCTACAGCATATCTATAATATGACGCGCGGCTTCATCCGGCTGCATGCCGGTGATCGTAAGCTCGGCATCGCACCAGCTCCGGTACAGTGGGAGGCGCATCCGATAAAGCCTTGCGAGCGGCACTGCCTGACTGATCGGCCTGCCGTCCGTCGGGAGCATCGTTAAATCACGATTCAAGAATATCAAGCGGCCGTTTTCCGCCAGCGCATAATAATTTTCCTCTCGCGTGACCACGCCACCACCGCAGGCAATGACCGCACCTGTAACATTGGCAAGACTGAGGACGATTTTTTGCTCCAGCTGGCGGAAATATGCTTCCCCTTCCTCCGCAAAAATCTGCGGGATCTCTCTGCCGTCATCATAGACGATCATCTGATCGATGTCGTAAAACTCTCTTCCCATCCGGTCCGCAATCTCCATACCGACCGTTGTCTTGCCGACACCCGGCATACCGATGAGCACGATGTTTTCCTTTTCCAGAAGCATATCTTTTTCGATCTTCGCGCCAATCGTCTGCGGGATCGCCCGCCCCAAAAACAGCTCTGCCGCTGCGATTCCCTGTCCGATGAGCATGCCCAGACCGCCGACCGTTTCCATCCCGGCCTTGTTTGCCTGACACAAGAGATTGGTGCGCAGCGGGTTGTAAATCACGTCCACAGCCCATTGCAAACGTGTGAAGCTGCCCGGATAGAGCGGCGCCTGTCCGTTGTTCGGGTACATGCCGATCGGCGTTGTATTGACGAGGATCTCCGCATCCTGCTGCTGCGAAGCATTGGTATAATTCACGTCTCCGCTGCGGCTGACGACGGTCACCTTTGCCGCGCCCAGATCCCGCAGCACACACTGTACGGTCTTGGAGGCGCCGCCGCTGCCAAGGACCAGACAGTTCGCGCCGCGCACTGCCACGCCGTTTTCACGCAGCAGAGCGCGAAAGCCCGCATAATCGGTGTTGTGCCCGATCAGCCGCTCACCGTCCCGTACAATGGTGTTGACCGCGCCGATCTCGCTCGCCTCGTCAGACAGTGCGTCGCAGTAGGGGATTACCGCCTCCTTATACGGAATCGTCACATTTAGTCCTGCCCAGCTGTCGCCCTGCAGGAATGAAGCCAGCTCCTCCGGCTGTTTTTCAAACAGAATATAGGGATACGACGTGCCGAGCGCCGCACCGATGGCCGCATGCAGCTGCGGACTGAAGCTGTGTTTTAAGGTCTTGCCGAGCAGTCCGTAGGGTCTTTGCGGGTGCTGCATCGTCTGATATGTTTCACATGCATGGTCTTTCATTATTGTTCGTCTCCTTCCCGGCAAAAAAGCCGGATGTGATATGGTTTATCATAGCACAGCCGGCTGTAAATAGCAATTTTGATTTTCCCGTTCGTCATTTTACCGTTTGACTGCGTTTAGTTGCCGTCCTCCAGCATGCGGTAGCCGACGCCCAGCTCGGTGAAGATGTACTTCGGTTCACCCGGATTTTCTTCGATCTTGCGGCGGATATTCGCCATATTGACGCGCAGAATCCGGTTGTTGTCATCTGCATATGGACCCCAAACCTGATCGATCAGCGTATCATAAGTCATGACCTTGCCGGAATTCTTTGCCAGCAGGGAAACGATCTTGTATTCCACACGAGTCAAATGGATCTCTTGATCGCGCAGGGTCACCAGACGTCTTTCAAAGTCGATCGTCAGACCGTCCGCAGAGTACGGGCGATTGGCGTTCTGAGAAGCATCGCTGAGCTTGTTGTTGTGACGGATCGCGGTGCGGATCCGCGCCAGCAGCTCGAAGGTACCGAACGGCTTGGTTATGTAATCGTCCGCGCCTGCATCGAGCGCCTGAACCTTTTCCTTTTCCTGCGTTCTCGCAGAGATAACGATGATCGGCAGACTCGACCACTCGCGTGTCTTGCGGATGATATCCATGCCGTCCATGTCCGGCAGTCCCAGATCCAGCAGCACCAGATCCGGCAGCGATGAGGTAATCAGTGCCAAGCCATCCTTGCCGTTATTTGCGACCGTCACCTTGTATTCATGCGAATCGAGAGTCTTTCCAATAAAATCGCAAATGCTTTTTTCATCCTCGATAATCAGTACTGATATTTTTTGGTACATCTTCCTCGTCCTCCTTCTCTTTTGGCAGTGAGAAACAGAATTCTACGCCTTCTGCGTGATTTTTTGCCGTAATCGTTCCGTCGTGTGCAGTAATAATGGTTTTACAGATGGACAAGCCGATACCCATCCCTTTGTATCCGTCTGTCTCACCTTTGGTTTCATGGTAATTGTCTCCGTCAAAAATGGTAGCGATACGTTTCTCGTCGATGCCGATACCATAGTCCCGGATGTGAAAATATACAAACGCCTCGTCTTCATCGATGAAAAGTTCCAATGGCAGGGTGCTTTTGGCGTGCAGCTGCGCGTTCTGCAGGATGTTCAGAATGACCTGCTGGATCAGCATCGCGTCCATCATGACCATGATCAGATTATCCGGCACCTTGACATGGACAACCGCCTCCGGAAACCGTTTTTTGAAGCGAATGACTGCCGCAGATGCGACCTCGTCGACTGCCTCCAGCGACTTTGTCACCTTGGCTGTCTCGTTGTCGATCCTAGTAATGGACAGCAGATTTTCCACCATATTCAAAAGCCAGTTGGCATCGTTTTCGATCGTTTCTACCAGTTCCCGCTTTTCGGCTTCCGACAGCTTGTCTCCCATCTCCAGATAGAAACTGCTGCTGCCGATGATGCCGGTCAGCGGTGTTCTGAGGTCATGGGAAACGGCTCGCAAAAGGTTCACACGCATTTTTTCCTTCTGCGCCTCCATCAGCGCCTTTTCCTGCTCAGCCAGCTGGCGCTGCTGCTCCTTCATGTTGGTGCTCATGACCGACGTGATGATGCCGATCAGCAGCATCCCCAGGAAGGTGACCTGGTAGCCCTCCAGAGAAAAGTTGAAATTTTGAAACGGATAGGTAAAGAAGAAGTTGACGCTCAGTACGCTTGTTACCGCGAACAGCACGCCGTAGAGATAGCCTTCTGTATAGCGCGCAATAATGAACACCCCCAGCGTATAGAGCATTGCAATGTTCAGGGTCGGGTCCGATGCCATGTGATTAAAGAAAAAGCATCCGATCGTTGTAAGCGTAAAGACCGCAATGGAGAACAAGGTATCTTTTCGGTGTACGCGCACAAGCTCTCCGCGCGAAAGGATTACCCTCTTGTTCCCTTTCTGTCTATCGGTCAGGGGTTCTGTCTGTTTTTTCATTGCGCCTGCTCCTTCTGCTAATATCATATACCCTATAATTGCTAAATTGCTGTTAATCTTTGTGTTTTTCGCAAAAAAATTTTGCTTTCTTTACTCGTTTCTATCATATGCCTCTTTCCTGAAAAAAGCAAGCAAAATCACACTTTTTTGCATCTTTGCATATAGTACCATATACTTTTGTTTAGAAAGGGGTTTTTACTTTGATGACAGAACCTTATATCGGCATGCCGATCACCCTTGGCGGCGGCTGCATGGGTGGCTGGATGCCGCCGGATCGTCCTGCCGTACCACCTGCAAATTCCGGCAGCGCAGGCGCACAGCAGCCGTCAGCTCCGAGCACGCCAAACATGCCGAGCACGCCGAGTACGCCAAGTGCGCCGAATACGCCGAACACACCGAACACACCCGGCGCGCCGTATCCGGATGCGCGGACCTTTGATACGCGCTACCTTGGCAGTCTGCCGCTGGCGATGACCTATACACCGATGCAGCAGTGGAAGAGCACCTACTCTGACGCCGTTTCTCTGGCAAGAGGAACGATTTTCCCGGAGCTGGATCTTCCTTTTGAAGGAAAAACAATTTTGACAGAACGCGCGAAAGGAGGTCAGCGACAGTGAATCGACAGGAGCTTTTTAACAAAATCCAATCCCTCGGCTTCGTTCTTTACGATACGGCGCTGTTTTTAGATACACACCCGGAAAACGCGCTGGCTCTCGATTTTTATAGGGAAAACCAGGAGTGGTATCTGAAGTATCGCAAGGAATACGAATCGATGTACGGTCCGCTGACGCTGAACGATGTAAACACAGCAGGCGGCTGGAGCTGGACGCAGGGTCCTTGGCCATGGGAGGTGGAAGCATAGTATGTGGAATTATGAAAAAAGATTAGAATACCCGATCAAGATCAAAAACCCGAACCCCGCGCTCGCAAAATTTATTATAAGTCAATACGGCGGTCCTGATGGTGAACTTGGCGCCTCTTTGCGCTATCTCTCGCAGCGTTATTCGATGCCTTACCGCAATGTCGCGGGCGTGTTAACGGATATCGCCACTGAGGAGCTGGCACATCTGGAGATGGTCGCGACGATCGTGCATCAGCTGACGCGCGACATGACAATGGAAGAGATTGAAAAAGCGGGTTTCCAAGCCTACTTTGTCGATCATACCGCGGGAGTCTACCCGCAGGCGGCAGCAGGCTTCCCGTTTGACGCGCTCTGCCTTGCTTCTAAGGGTGATGCCATCACAGACCTGTCCGAAGATATGGCAGCAGAACAGAAAGCCCGCACCACCTATGACAACATCATCCGCATGTGCGACGACCCGGATGTCCTCGACCCGATCCGTTTCCTAAGAGAACGCGAGGTCGTACATTATCAGAGATTCGGTGAAGCGCTCAGACTCGTCCAGGAGGATCTGAACAGCAAGAACTTCTACGCCATCAACCCGGAATTTGATTTGTAGCACCAGAAGCGCCCGGCACCCGCTCTGTCACAGCTTGCGGGTGCCGAGGTCTTCGATGCTGCAGAAGGTATAGCCCTGCGCTTTCCAGCCCTCGATCAGTTCCTTGAGGATCTCGCCGTTGGTCTTGGACGTGCTGTGCAGCAGCACGATAGCCTGCGGGTGGATCCGCTTGTTCAAAAGATTCAGCGCTTCCTCGCGGGTCGGCTGTTGATCCTGCAGCCAGTCGACATAAGCCAGACTCCAAAAGACCGTCGTATAGCCCAGCTTATTCGCCTGCTTGAGGTTTTCCTCACTGTACTTGCCCTGCGGCGGACGATAGAACTTCTTCATCGCCTTGCCGGTGACCTTCTGATACGCCGTTTCCAGCTCCGCGAGCTCCTTTTGGAAAGCAGCTTCGTCAGCGATCGACGACATGTCCGGGTGGTGCATCGTATGATTGCCAACCGTATGCCCCTCTGCCTCCATGCGCCGGATGATCTGCGGATTTTCCTCGATAAAATTGCCGACCACGAAAAAAGCAGCAGGCACTTCCTCCTCCTTCAGCACGTCAAGAAGCTTCTCCGTCACGCCGTTTTCGTAGCCCGCGTCGAAGGTCAGATAAATCTTTTTTTCGCTCGGGTCTCCCGGACCGATATAATAGGCTTGAAAATCCGCGAGGTATTCCGGCGTCGCGTTGCCGATTGGCGCACTGCCCTCGTTCTGAAACGAAAGACCCCAATTGCCGTCAGCCGCCGCCGCTACCGCGCGGCTGGCCTGCTCCGCCTGCGCCGTATGCTCCGCTGCGCTCTCCTGTCCGCTGCGGCTCTGCAGCCCAAACGGCAGAGGTCTGCCGCTGCCGCCGTACGTCAGCCCCATGACCAGCAGAATGCAGCAGCCAAGCACGCTAAGCACCATCCCACCGTAAAGAATTTTTTTCATAAAAAATCACCCCATTCTTGCTCTATCGTATGAGGTGATATTTTGATTTATGCAAGTTCTAAGCCGCAGTCTGCTGCGTTTTGTCGGTTTTTTGCCGGATCCTTCCCACAAGCAGGACGACCGTCGCAGCACCCACACCTGTCAAAATCGTTGAGACGAGCAGCATCATTTTCGCGCCCGCCGTATCGAGCAGCACGCCGCCCGCAATCGAAGCAATGATCGAAGAAACCGTAATCATCATCGTATAGCATGCCTGTCCTTTCACTGCTTCTCCCCTGCGCATGATCTCATCGGTAAAGGCAACCATCGCCGGCAGGAACAGCGCAAAGCTGAACGGCTGCAGGAGATGCGCCGCGTAGATCAGTGTGATGTCTTTCGCCACAAAGATCAATAAGATCTTGACCGTAAAGCCAATCGCCGCGACCTTGAGCAGCGTCTGACAGCAGAACCATCTGCGGATCCGGTCAAAGAAGAACAGCGCCGGGATCTCCAAAAACGCCATCACCGCAAAAACGCGTCCCATATCTTCGCTCGTACCGCCGACACTTTCCACAATCTGCAGCATGAAATTATTGAGTACGGAATTTTGAAAATAGATCGCCGCTATCCCAAGCTGCATCAAAGTAAAGACCTTGTTGTCGCGGATAAAATCGATCAGTGTGATGTTCTCTATAGTCTCTATAGTCTCTGCAGGCTCCGCAGCACGCACCGTTGTCTTTGCTGTACCCTGTCCGGCCATGCCAAAATGCCTGCCGACCAGAAACAGCGCCAGCAGCAATGCCGCCAAGGTCATTTCTCCGGCAACCGGCAGGATACCGACGCCATGCCGCTCAACGAGGGTGCCGAGTATGCCGCAAATGATAGAGAAAAACAGAGAACCCATGCTGCGGCAGACCCCGAAATTGATGTGAATGCCCGCTTCCTGCAGCTTGAAGGAAAGGGAATTGATCAGCGGATGCAGCACGGTCATCCATGCGATGATCATCGCAAAGACCACCCACAGCGCCGCTGATTTATGCCCAAACACAAACAGCGCCGCTTCCAGGAGCATCAGTAGTATCGTGCAAAGCTGCAGCACGCCCAGCAGCGATATTTTCCGCGTGCGATCCGCAAAATCCGCGATCAGCGGCTGTAAAAACACCGCCAGCACATTGCCGACCGCCAGAATGATCCCGATCTCTCCGTTTGTATAACCCGCATGCAGCAAAAAAGCCGATGCAAAACTGGAAGTTACGCCGTAAAGCATCCAATAGGATGCATGGATCGCGCCGTAATCCACATGCAATTTCTTGTTCATTGCCTACTTTTCCTTGTCTTTTTTTAATGTTGTCTCAAAAAAGGTGACCAAACCGGTCACCTTTTTGATGTATCTTTTTGATTACAAGCGTTCGCCGTCTTATTTGAGCGGTGCTAATCCTAAGATTTCTCTTGCTTCTGCAGGCGTTGCAACTTCTCTGTTGAGCAGCTTTGCCATCTGAACGACTCTCTCTACCATTTCGCCGTTGGATTTTGCCAGAACGCCCTTGGACATGTATACGTTATCCTCGAAACCAACACGAACGTGTCCGCCCATAGCGATGGTCGCAGCAGCGATGCCCCATGCGTTCTTGCCGATACCGGTAGCAGTCCAGGTGGAGTCTGCCGGGATGGATGTCGCCATGATGACAAGGTCACGAACAGTCGCGGTCATCTGTACGCCAAGTACGAAGTCAAAGTGGATCGGATACTTGATGTGACCCTTCTTTGCTGCCTTAAGCGCTAAGTCAATCATACCCTTATCGAATACTTCACATTCCGGCTTGATGCCTCTTTCCTGCATGATGTCGCCGAAGTTTGCGATCGTGTTGTCGGTATTGATGAAAATTTCATCTCCGCCGAAGTTGCAGGTACCGCAGTCTAAGGTTGCCATCTCAGGCGTTGGTGTGATCTCGGTAGACTGTAATCTTTCGAGGTCAGTCATACCAACTGCACCGCCGGTGGAAGGCTGGATGATAACATCCGGGCACTCTTTGCGGATCGCGTCAACCATTTCCTGGAATCTGCCCTTGTCCTGTGTCGGTGTACCGTCGTCCCATCTTACGTGCAGGTGGATCAAAGCTGCGCCTGCATCATAAGCAGACTTTGCTTCTCTAACGACCTCTTCTACCGTATAAGGTACTGCCGGGTTATTTTCCTTCGTAACTTCTGCACCGCAAATACATGCACTGATAATTAATTTGTCCATTTCGCTTGATCTCCTTTTTATTTCATTCTCTCAAACAAAATAATTACTAAACACAAATCTATTATAACACTATAAGTTCCGATGTTCAAGTGTTACTCTGCGCCCTTCTTCCTCAAAAATCCGATAAACTTCATTGGCGACCGCCACCGAGCGGTGATGTCCGCCTGTGCAGCC
>UQMQ01000021.1 GCA_900542245.1 uncultured Eubacteriales bacterium | reverse complement strand
GGTGAAGCAAAAATGATTACGAAAGACGATCGTGCCTGCAAGACGGAAGCAAGCTTTGGATTCTTTGACGTTATCAATGTACTGGGAAACGATTTCAGCAATATTTATTCCGTGGATTGTGAAAGTCAAAATGTAGAAATCTACAGATATGATAATCAAAGTGTCGGCGTAAAAGAGGCGCTGCAAGAAAAGTGCCCATATAAAACGGCAGTACAAAAATACATTGAGTTCGATGTGTTTGCAGACGATAAAAAGAAAATGCAGGTTGCGATGGATTTTGATCACATCTGCGCCCGCCTGCGCGAGGTGCCTCATTTTACGGTACATTACCGGGTCAAAAGAAACGGACGGATTCAATACTTCTATATGAAATGCGTCAGAAGCGGTTCCGCGGACGATTTTCAGCGGGTGGTGTTTGCCTTTGCCAATGAAGATGCCGACGTAAGGCTCAGCGAACTGGAAAAAATCGTGAAATCCGATATTGCGACCGGAAGACGAAAAATATTGATTGTCGAAGATAACCAATTAGACAGAGAAATGCTCTCCTCCATGCTGCAGGACAAGTACGAGATACTGACCGCAGCAAACGGCGAGAGTGGTTTTACGATGCTCGAAAACAATTACAAGACGCTGTCCTTGATTTTGTTGGATGTGCGCATGCCGATATGCGACGGATTTGAATTTCTAAAACGGATGCAGGAGGATCCGCTGCTCTCCTCGGTTCCGACGATTGTCCTGACAGCCAGTGACGAACCGGATGCCGAGTTGACTTGCCTAACGCTGGGCGCTACCGATTTTATCAGAAAACCGTACAATGCGGAGATCGTCAAGCGCAGAATCAGCAATGTCATTCAATTGAAAGCGTCGGTCTTGGCGCTGAATGCGGTAGAACACGATCAGCTGACCGGGCTGTATACGGAGCAGGCGTTTCGCCATTATGCACAAATGATTATGACTTATAAGCCGGATATGCCGATGCATTTAGTCATTGCAAAGATCAGAGATTTTAAGCTGCTCAACAGCATTTACGGCATGAAAAAAATGGACGAAGTGCTGTGCTATCTGGCATCTGTTTACAGCGCAGAAATTGAGCATGGTATTTTGGCGAGAAAAGGAAGCGCTTCCTTTGTCTGCATGTTTTGGGGAGACAACGAGGTTTACCGCCGGAAACTTGAAGATGTCATCAATCAGATTGCGGAGCGTTCGCCGATCAGCGGATTAAAGGTGAAGTACGGTGTTTATACCAACATCGACAAGAGTTTGTCGATTTCTACGATTTGTGACTATGCTGCGATGGCGCAGGAAACCATTACGGACAGCTATGATTGCGACCTGGCATACTATACGGAGGAAATGGCGCAGAAATGGATTCGCAGCCAAAAGATCGAAAACAGCTTTGAATCCGCTTTGGACAAGCAGGAATTTGTGGTCTATTATCAACCGAAAATCGACATCATTACGGAAAAGGTCATCGGTGCGGAGGCGCTGGTCAGATGGAAAACGGAACAAGGCACCATGATTTCGCTGGGAGAGTTCATTCCTGTTTATGAAAAAGACGGGTTGATTGTAAGGCTCGATGAATACGTGTTCCGCCATGTATGTAGCCTGCAAAGGAGCAGGATGGAGCAGGGCAAAAAAATTCTCCCGATTTCTGTAAATCTTTCCAGAACAAGTACGTTGCACCGAGAAATCGCAGAACGCTATTTTCAGATTGTCAAGGAGAACGGCATTCCATGCAGCAGTGTGCCGATCGAACTGACAGAATCTGCAGCGACCTATAATGACAGAATCCGGGCAACTACCGAGCAATTGGCAAAAGCCGGTTTCTCTCTGCATATGGACGATTTCGGCGCGGGCTATTCCTCCTTGACCAGCTTAAACCAATTTCCGTTCAGTACGCTGAAGATAGATAAAAGTCTGATTGACCACGTATGCCAAAAGAAGGGAAGAACCCTAGTCGAGCAGGTCATTACCCTGGCAAAGCTTTTGAATATGACGGTGGTAGCAGAGGGCGTAGAAAACAAAGAGGAATTGGAGG
This sequence comes from uncultured Eubacteriales bacterium, assembly GCA_900542245.1. Classification (GTDB taxonomy): domain Bacteria; phylum Bacillota; class Clostridia; order Peptostreptococcales; family Anaerovoracaceae; genus CAG-238. The sequence continues at coordinate 20,505 of UQMQ01000021.1, read as the reverse complement.
TATTAAAAGAGCTGAAATGCGATGAGGTGCAGGGATTTTACTATGCCAGACCGATGCCGGAGGATGAGTTTGTGCAATATGTAAACGAAAATTAACCGCTGCGGAAGGCAAATGCATTTCACACACAATATGAAATATTTATTTATCGCAGAAAAACCGAGCCTCATGCGTGACGTGCAGGCTTGCTATAAAAATCATAAACAAGAAGTGACGGAGCGGGTCGGAGAAATCGATTTTACAGCCCTCTCCGGTCATGTCTGTACGAACTGCATGCCGACGGATTATGAGGAATGGAAGGACAAAAGCTGGAAAGCGATCGTCTATCCGATGATTCCTGATCCATGGCAGATCAAACCGATTGCCGATCGGCGCAAGCAAGAGACGCTTGCGCAAATCAAACGCCGCGCAGCGGACTACGACGGCATTATCGTGGGTACCGACTCGGACGTGGAGGGCTACGGCATCTATTGGCTCATGGAACAGTATCTCGGCTTGAACGAAAAGCCTGCGCTGCGTTTCATCGAGCACTCGCTGACCGACGCGGAGATTCTCAAATCGCTTTTGACGATGACCGATTACCATCAGAATCCGACGCATGTGCATTTCGTGCAATCCTTTCTCATACGTTCCCGCGCGGACTGGCTGTTCGGCATGAATGCTTCCCGGATGCTGACAAACAAGCGCGGCAGCCTCATCAAAGCCGGGCGAGTCAAGTCTCCGACGATCAAGCTGGTCTATGATAATTCCATGGCGATCGAAAATTTCGCAAATCGTAAATATTTTGTCCTAGAGGCAGCGTATGGGTACCCTGTGGCAGAGGCAGGGGAGAAAGCCGCCTCCGATGAAGCGGTAGGTATGTCGGAAGCTGCCACAATCGATGAAGGCAGCGTTTTTAAGGCTGTTTTGCAGAACGAGGAGGGCGACGCGCAGTTTGAGAACCCTAGGCTTTTTGCGTCCTATGCCTTGGAGGGTATCGTGACAGCCGTTGAAACCAAACGGTCTGCTTCACATGCGCCGAAGCTCTTCGATCTGGCAGCACTGCAGGCAGAGGCAGGGAGTAAATACAAGTTCAAGCCGGACCAGACACTGGAGTTGGTGCAGCGGCTTTATGAAAAGCACAAGGTGATTTCCTATCCGAGAACGCAGTGCCGCTATGTATCCACCGAAAAGGCAAAGGAATTTGCGGCGATGATCGAGAATCTTGCGGTTTTTGAGGATTTGAAGCTGATTGCGGACGGCATCGATCCGGGCGTCTTTGAGAAAATCCTTAAGGACAAGGCGGTTGTCAATGATGCTGAGGTTGCCAAGGAGTCCCACGATGCGCTGCTTCCGACCTTAAAAAGGCCGGATTTATCGCGGATGAGTGCAGACGAACAGATCATCTGTAGGATGATTTATACGCGCCTTTTGGCGCAGTTTCTGCCAAAGCTGTCAGAGGATAAAACGACGATCCAAATCCGCCATGCAGAGGTGGACGAAGATGCTGCAGCCGATACGGGCAACATAGTCGCTGCGGGGGCTGCGGTCGATGCGGACGCAGGCGGCATTTTCAAAGCGACCGGCAAGATCGTCGTCGAGCCGGGCTGGTCGATTTTATACAAAAAATCAAACGACCATGCACTGCCCAAGCTGAAAAAGGGCGACCGCATCACAGCAGGCACGATACAGCCGGTACAAAAAGAAACCTCGCCGCCGAAACGATTGACGCAGGCAACTTTGATCAATGCCATGCGCAATATTGCCACCCAGATCGAGGACAAGGAGCTCAAAAAAACCCTTGCTGATTCGCAAGGAATCGGCACGCCGGCCACGCGTGCCGCAATCATCAAGGATATCTTGGATTCCGGCTACATAGAAGAAAAAAAGTCCGGTCTTTATATCACTGCCAAAGGGAAGTCCTATATCGACGCGGTCAAAGATTTTGACATTGCTTATCCGGTTTTTGCTGCCGATATGGATAATCATATCAAAAAAGTACAACGCGGTGAGGCCGAATACGAACAGGTAATGACAGAGGTGCTGGAAAAGCTGCAGGACATGTGCAAAAAAATCGGACAGGATCTGGAAGAAGTTGAGGCGGAGCTGGCGCCTTTTGAACCGGTACAGACTGATATTCGCTGCATCAAGTGCGGCGGCGTGATGGAAGAGCAGAAGAAGCATTATCAATGCCTCGGCTGCGGCGCGAAGATCTACAAAAATACCAGCGGCGCCATCATTGATTTGGAACTGCTGCGTAAACTGGAATCCGGTATGCAGAGCGGATATCTGAACTTCAAGAACCGCGCAGGGAAACCGTTCCGCGCGGCGCTGAAACTGGACGAAAAGGGCGAGATCGAAATGGTCTTTTTTGAAGAATCGGTGCAGTGCCCTAAATGCCGTAAAAAAGCCGTACTGAATCAGTGGGGCGTTTTTTGCGGCGTCAAAAAGTGCGGACATAAACTGTTTCGCAGCTTCTGCGGGCATGATTTTTCTTATCCGGAAATGAAAGCCCTGCTTGACGGCAAGGCAGTTGCCGCAAGCTTTCAATCCAAAGCCGGCAAAGCGTTTAACGCGAAGGTGCACCTGAATGCCGACGGCGACTATACCTTTGATTTCACACAGGAGGAACGACCTTGATCTTACTGAACGCAACCGAGATCTCAAAATCCTATACGGCAAGTCCGCTGCTGTCGAAGCTTTCCTACGCCATCAACGAAGGTGATAAGATCGGTCTGATCGGCGTGAACGGCACCGGCAAGTCCACACTTCTGCGGATTACGGCAGGCGTGGAGGAGGCGGACAGTGGCAGAATTGTTCTGACCGGCGGCGTGCGAATCGGCTATCTGCCGCAGGCCCCGGCTTATGATCCTGACAAAACCGTATTGGAGCAGGCGGTCAGTTATCTGACGCCGGAGACTGCCGCAGAGGGTGATTACCAATGCAAATCCATGCTGCATCAGCTCGGTATGACTGACTTCGAGAAAAAAATGAGTACTTTGTCCGGCGGCGAACGGAAACGGGTCGCCATGGCGGGTATTTTTACCAATCCCTGCGAGATTCTCATCTTGGACGAGCCTACCAACCATATCGACAGTGATACCGTCGAGTGGCTGGAAGGATATCTCAAAAAGTTTCGCGGCGCGATTTTTATGGTGACGCACGATCGCTATTTTTTGGATCGGGTCACCAATGTCATTTTGGAGTTGACCGGTGGCAAGCTGTATCGCCACGAGGGAAACTACGAAGTATATCTGGAGAATCGGGCGGCGCGTGAGGAAATGGCGCTTGCCACAGAACGCAAGCGGCGGACCTTGTATCGCAGAGAGCTGGAGTGGATGCGCCGCGGCGCGCAGGCCCGGACGACGAAGGCTAAGGGGCGCATAGAACGCTTTCATCAGCTGGAGGACAGCAAACTTGTCGTCAACAATACATCACTGGAAATGAAATCTGTTTCTTCCCGCTTAGGAAAAAAGATCATCGAACTTGCGCATGTTTCTAAGTCCTTTGACGGTGTGCCTGTGATTGCGGATTTTACTTATACCGTGCTGCGCAGCGACCGCATCGGTATCATTGGCGAAAACGGCTCCGGGAAGTCTACGCTTCTCAAGCTTCTGACCGGGGAACTGACGCCGGACAGCGGCAGCGTGGAAATCGGAGAAACCGTTAAGATTGGCTATTTTTCTCAGGAAAACGAGCATATGGACAAATCGCTTCGTGTCATCGAGTACATCTGCGGTATCGCGCACAATGTCAAGACAGAGGACGGCTATGCCAGCGCCTCGCAGATGCTGGAGCGTTTCCTGTTCCCGCCGCACATGCATTCGATTCCGGTGGGACGGCTTTCGGGCGGCGAGCAGCGGCGGCTATATCTTTTGGGCATTCTGATGAGCGCGCCGAACGTGCTGCTTTTGGACGAGCCGACCAATGATTTAGACATTGACACGTTGTGCATTCTGGAGGATTATCTGGATACGTTCGCGGGCGCGGTGATCGCGGTATCGCATGACCGTCATTTTATCGACCGCATTGCAGAGAAAACCTTCGTTTATGAAGGGGAGGGGCATATCGCGCAGTATCCGGGCGGCTACAGCGATTGGGCGGCAAGACGTGCCGCCGGAAACGCCGTCGGTAAGGCGGGGAATCCGTCAGCAAGAAAGGACACCAAGAAAGCAGACGGGAAGACAGGCAGAAAAGAAGCCGTCGATGCAAAAGGAAAGCCAACGGAAAAGTTGATCGGCGACGCTGCACCGCAGACAGGCAGGACAGACGCGGCAAGGCCGAAAAAACTGAAATTTTCTTACAAAGAGCAGCGGGAGTTCGAGACGATCGACGCGGATATTGCTGCCCTGGAAGAGCGTCTGACCGCAGTAGACGCGCAGATCGGACAGGCCGGCAGCGATTACGGCAGGCTGCAGGAGCTGAGCGCGGAGCGCGAACAGCTGACCGCAGACTTGGACGAAAAAATGGAACGCTGGGTCTATTTGAACGACCTGGCTGAAAAAATCGAGGCACAGACATGAAGTATATCAGGCAATTTATTATTATCATTCTTATTTCTTTTATCGGTGAGGTGTTGAATTATCTGCTGCCGCTGCCGATTCCGGCGAGCATTTACGGCTTGGTGCTGATGCTGCTCGGATTGGTGAGTGGGCTGATCCCGCTGGCGGCGGTCAAGGATACGGCATATTTTTTGGTGGAAATCATGCCGCTGATGTTCATTCCGGCGGCGGTCGGTCTTTTGGAATCCTGGCCGGTGCTCAAGCCGATGTGCGGACCGATCGTCGCGATCACGGTTCTGTCGACGGTGACGGTCATGGCGGTGGCAGGGCTTTCGACGCAGCATGTGATTCGTCGTGCACGTAAAAAGGCAGGCGCGGCGCGAACAGTACCGGAGGCGGCGTCAATCATATCAAAGAAAAAAACAGAGGGAAAGGAGGGCGAAGCACATGCATAGCCTTTTGGAACAATCTGTATTCTTTGGCGTGGCGGTCAGCATCGTGGCATATGAGGCGGGCTCCTTATTAAAGAAAAAATACCATTCCGCGCTGCTCAATCCGCTGCTGCTCAGCGTCGCGGCGACGATCGTGATCTTGATCCTTTTCCATATCGATTACGATACCTATTATGAGGGCGCGAAGTATCTGAGTTATCTTCTGACACCGGCTACTGTCTGTCTGGCAGTGCCGATGTACGAGCAGTTGGAATTGTTAAAAAAGAATTTGAAAGCAGTCCTGGTGGGTATTATCAGCGGGGTGCTGATGAGTCTCGGCTGCATTTTGGTCATGGCAATCGTGTTCAGCCTGAATCATGAGACCTATGTGACGCTTTTGCCAAAATCCATCACAACGGCCATCGGTATGGGCATTGCCGAGGAGCTGGGCGGATATGTCACGATCACAGTCGCGACGATCGTCATCACCGGTGTGCTTGGCAACATCATCGGTGAGGGGCTCTGCAAGCTATTTCACATCGAAGAACCGATTGCCAAAGGCGTTGCGTTGGGAACAGCATCGCATGCGATCGGTACGGCGCGCGCGATGGAAATGGGCGAGATCGAGGGCGCGATGGCTAGCCTTTCGATTGCAGTTGCGGGACTTTTGACGGTTGCCGGCGCCTCAGTGTTCTCGTACTTCTGGTAGCAGTCAGCCGATAAGACTTTTTCCTAAGAAAAAGATCACAGGGACCAGCAGGGACGGCAGCAGATTCATCGTCTTGAAGTCCTTGATCTTGAGGATCGAGATGCCGGATGCGGCGATCAGAAAGCCGCCGACGATCGAAAGCTCGGTCATAAAGGGATCTGAGATAAATTCGGTCAGAAAGCTTGCGCCCAGATAGATGCCGCCTTGCCACAAAAAGAGTACAACCGCGGCGATGGCGATGCCGATGCCGTAGGTGGAAGCGAGCACCATGGAGGTTACCAGGTCTAGGGTGCCGTTGGTGAACAGGAAGGTTTCATCGCCGTAGATCGCGCTCTGGATGGGTCCTAAAATAGAGAGGGTACCGATGCAGAACAGCAGGATTGCGGTCGAAAGTCCCTGTCCGAGACCGCTGCCGCCGCGGGCATCGACGATATGCTGGAATTTTGCGTCGATCTCCAGACTGGTACCAATGATGCTACCGACAGCAAGGCTGACGATGAACAGCACAGGATACTGGCTGTCCGGCATATTGTTGACGATTGCGTTGATGCCGATGCCTGCGGCCGCGAGGCCCATGGCGTCGAACAGGACACGCTGCTGCTTTTCTTTGAGTCCTTTTTTGAGTAAGCTGCCGACGATGCTGCCGACGAGGATCATACAGGTATTGAATAAAGTGCCGATCATTATATATTCCTTCCGTTTCTTTCAGTTTTTGTGCGTTGATACGTTTCTTTGTTTCGACGTTTTCGCGCTTGTTTGGCGATACTTTCCGTAATTCGCTGTTTGGAACCACGAATTTTCTGAAAAATGATAAACATAGTCTACACTTTTCCTTGCAGTTTGCAAAGCAATAGTTTATCATATGGATATGAAGAAAATTCACAGCAGGTCGTGAGACCTTGATGTGAAAAACAGGTATGCTTATGAAACGAAAAAGAAGTTGACAGAAGCGTGAAAGCATGTGATACGAGAAACGATACTGTGAGAAGAGGTAAGAGAGATGGATGCGAAAAAGGTGGAAATCTTGCTGGAGGCGGTGGAAAACGGCAGTATGATGGGGATTGCCGGACAAAACGGCTATACACCGTCAGGACTTTCCCATCTGCTGCGCAGATTAGAAGCGGAGCTTGGAGTGCAGCTGGTTGAGCGGACAAACCGCGGAATCGCCCTCAGCGAGAACGGCAAGCGCCTGCTGCCGTATCTGCGTGGCTATGTCGAAAGCTTCGAAACGCTGGAACGCGAGGCAGCGCTTTTGCGGAACGAGACGGAAGCAACGCTGCGGCTTGGGGCTTACGCGAGCATCGCAAAAAACTGGATGCCGTCGCTGCTGCGTGCTTTCGGCAAAGCGTATCCACAAATCCGGGTGGAACTGGAGGTTCTCAGCAGGCAGGAGCTGTATCGCGCGATGAAAGAGGACAGACTGCATCTGATCTTTGCGTGTGAGGATCAGACACAGCCATATCATTTTTTGCACCTTGCGGATGATCCGTTCTATGCGGTGCTGCCGGAGTCGGAGGAGGCGCTGCAGGCCATCACACTGCCTCCGCTGTCCGGTGAGCAGGAGGATGCGATTCCGGCGGCAAAAAAAGGCGCGGTTTTGCAGGAGGGTGCATGGACAGAGCAGCGCAGGGAAGAACCACGCGCTGTGCGGTTAAGTCAGCAGATGGAAGCATCGAGTACCGCGCAGGCGGGAAAAAAAGCAGAAGATCAAAATGCTGCATGGTCAGCGCTTTCAGAAGCCGCAGCTACCGCGCAGAAATTTGCGATCGCGGATTTTGAGAAGTATCCATTTATCATGCCGTCCTACGGTGAGGATGTGGAAGTGCATGAGGCGCTTGCAGAGCATCAAGTACACCCGCGGCTGCTGCCTGCCAGTGCGGATGATCCTGTGATCCTGGGTATGGTGTCAGGCGGCATGGGTGTGACAATGCTTTCGGAGCTTGTGCTGCGCGGCAGCAGTGAGCCGGTGCGTAAGGTTCCGCTGCTGCCGACGATTGTAAGACCGCTCGGTATTGTGTACCGGGACATGCACGTGCTGCGTGCGGCAGAGCAGTGTTTTTTACAGTTTGTAAAAACAGGAACGGTGCGCGTTTGAACTTTGCGGACGGCGATTGGAAGCCGCAAAGCATTACGCGGGCTGTCGGCGTGACTGCTTTGCAGGCGAGCTTGCCAGCGAATCTGCGGCGGCGCAAGCCTGCCGCGCAGCATCTTATTTATATGGATGAGAACTGCTGTGCGGTGAAGCACGCGCCACCGATGTGGAGCAGATCCGGCAGCGGAACAGATAAGCGCACCGCGTACCGCGCGTCTGCGCGCGGTATAGCTGGAAGGGGGATTTTGGAAGCATGCACCCTTTCGCGGTCGCTGCACGCACTCTCGCGCATATCTGCGGACGCGGCTGTCGTGTCTGCAGACAGTGCGGCAGACAGCGGCGCGGAGTTTGTGGGAATATCCTCCGTAACCTCCAGCCAGAGAAGCTGCGCGTACACATCTACTTTCAGAAACCTCCCGGAGACGGTGCGATAAACGCCGCCTTCTTTTTTTGTGTCCGGGCAGAAATAGGTGACAGTGATGCTAAGCTGCTCCTCCTGTGAGGAACGCGCGGGTTCGGAGACGCGGCTCGAGGCGGTGCGTGTGTTCTTGGGGAAGGCGAAAGCTGCTTGCGCGTTTGGCTGTACTTTCGCGGAGGCAGCCTGCATGTCGGAATCCGAAACAACGCAGGATACCCGGCTTTCGGGATATGCACCTGCGCTGTCTGCCTCTGCGGCAAGGCTTTGCAGGAAGCAGAGCTGCCGGTTCAGCAGCTCACGCTGCGCATCGTCCGGTTCGATACGCGGGCTGGTGAGGCGGGCTGTTTCTGCCAAACCTGCCTCATATCCGGTCAGCGCGGCAAAGGGCATAAACTGTGCCGCACGATCAGCGATCGGCATTTGTCTGTGTTTTTTGGAAACCGGATGCGGCAGATGCAGGATGTCGTCATAATGCTTCATGCCTTATGCCCTCCGATCTGGTCGTTGCGCTGCATAGCGGTCGCACCATCTTCGAGGTCACGACCCTTGATGACTGCATTTTTACCGAATTTTTGTTTGATCGCCAGCAGAGACTGCTGGATTCTGCGTTCATTTTCGAGCGCGGCAGCAGCAGCTTCTTTTTGCCGTTGCGTCTCGGCGACGTCGTGGCCGAAGATATCTTTGCCGTCCGCGACAAAGCCGAACAGGTCAAGCTGTTCTCCTTGTCCCGCGCCTTGCCCTGCGAAGCCCGCAGCAGTATCTTGTGCAGCTTGTGCATGATCTGTAGATAGGGTCAAGCCCGCATTTGCATGCGGGTGCTCTGCTTGCAGGATGCTGCACATGGACGAAGCGATCCCCTCTGCATGATCTGCACCGGTGGTCCGGACCGTTTGCGCGGCAAGCGGGCATTCCGGCAGGATATGGTTCGCGCAGAGCGTCAAGCGGCGCACCGCAAAATCCGGATTGACGATACGCTGATACAGCTCCGAGAGCGCATCGACGATCTGCGAGACGGAGGAGGTAGGCTGCGGCAGATTGACTGTACTGTGCGCGTGTTTGGGAATGGCACGACCATAGCGGTCGATTGTCACTTCCACGCTTTCCGCTTCGCCTGCGGCGCTGTGGGCTTGCGCTGCGGATTGCCCGCGGTTTCCGGCTTGCCTATACGCTGGCGTGCGGGCCGCAGCAGGCAGTGAGGTCGTGTCATAACCGACAGTCAGTACGAGCTGGTCGGTGGTCAGTTGCTTTTCAAACAGATCCATGGCGAGCTGCTCTGCCATTTCGCAGACTACCAGATGTGCTTTTGCAGCCGGATAAGGACTCTGCAGCACCTGCCCGGAGCTGATGCTCGAGGAAGCCGGGCGATAGGCTTTGATATCCGCCATGGTACAGGGTTCCCAGCCCCAGGCATGGTCGATCAGCAGCTCGGCATTGACACCGAACAGCTTGTAGAGCAGATCTTCATTGTGAAACGCGTCCGCCTTGCCGATCGAGCAGCGGGCAATATCGCCCATGGTGTACAGTCCGACCTTAGCGAGCTTTTTGGCATAGCCGCGACCGATACGCCAGAAATCGGTCAGCGGCTGATGATCCCAAAGCAGCTGGCGATAACTTATCTCGTCGAGCGCGGCGATGCGGACACCGTTCGTGTCCGCGGGAATATGCTTGGCGCGGATATCCATGGCGACCTTCGCCAGATACAGATTGGTACCGATGCCTGCCGTCGCGGTGATACCGGTTTCACGCAGGACTTCGAGGATCATTTTCATAGCCAGTTCCCGCGCAGTCAATCCGTACAAAGCCAAATAGTCCGTTGCGTCGATAAAGACCTCATCGATCGAATAGACATGGATATCCTCGGGCGCGATATACCGAAGATAGATACTGTAGATGCGAGAGCTTGCGGCGATGTAGTGCGCCATGCGTGGACGGGCGGTGATATAGGTGATTGCAAGCGCCGGATGCGCTGCCAGTTCGTCCGCGTCTGTCGACTCCCCGGCGAAGCTTTGTCGACGGGCGCGGGTCAGCCGCAGGGCATTCAGCTCGCGGACTTTTTGGACAACTTCAAAGAGCCGCGCCCGTCCGGGGATGCCATAGGCACGCAGGCTCGGAGAGACCGCAAGGCAGATGGTTTTTTCGGTGCGGGCAGCATCGGCGACGACCAGATGCGTGGTCAGCGGGTCTAAGCCGCGCGCCATGCACTCTACCGACGCGTAAAAGGATTTCAGATCGATGGCAATATAGACACGCTCCGCCATACGAACACCTCCTTCCTGTCAATGCTTTCGGCTCGCGTATATTTTCCTTGATGATCATTTGAAAGAACATGTGTTCTTAATGCTATTATAGCAAATCAGACGCAAAATGCAAGCGGAAAAGAAAGGTAATACTTGCGCGCGCGCCACGGGGGAGATTTCACTGAATTTCGCCGCAATCATCATTTCATCACTAAGCCGCGTTATACTATCCTCAGCGACAAAAAACGCGCCTCGCGGGGCATGTTTCCACGCGGAGCGATGCAGAATAAGGGATGGAAAAAGACGCAGGCAGCAGCGCTGCGCTGCCGCACGAAACAGTGAAAGGAGTATGTTAGATGTGTACAGCAGCAACTTATAAGACAAAGGATTTTTATTTTGGAAGAACCCTAGACTATGAATTTTCCTACGGGGAGGAGATCGTGGTGATGCCGCGGCGGTTTCCGCTGGACTTTCGTTTCCTTGGAAAATCCGAGGAGCACTACGCAATCATCGGCATGGCGCACGTGGCGGACGGCTATCCGATGTTCTACGACGCGGTCAACGAAAAGGGGCTGGCGATGGCAGGACTGAATTTTGTCGGTAATGCGGTTTACCGGGAGCCGATCGCGGAGACGGAAACAGATGCGGCGCATAATCGCGCGGCAGAAGGGGCAGGAACGACAAAAATACAAGGCGAGGGAAAGCCGCGCCGCGTGAAAAATGTGGCGCAGTTTGAGTTCATCAGTTATCTGCTCAGCCGCTGCGCGTCGATCGCGGAGGTGCGCGCGGAGCTTGCGGATCTCAATCTGACCGGAACGCCGTACAGCGCGCATTTCCCGCCGGCGCAGCTGCACTGGATCATCGCTGACAAGGACGAGACGATTACGGTTGAATCCGTTGCGGCGGGGCTTAAAATTTACGACAATCCGGCGGGCGTGCTGACCAATAATCCGCCGTTTGATCTGCAGATGTTCCATCTAAACAATTATCGGCAGCTTTCTCCGCAGCAGCCGGAAAACCGTTTCGCACCGCAGCTGCCGCTGGAGACCTACAGCCGCGGAATGGGAGCGATCGGTCTGCCGGGCGATCTGTCATCGATGTCGCGCTTCGTGCGCGTGGCTTTTACGCGGGCACATGCGGTTTCGGATGATGCGGAACCTGCGAGTGTCAGCCAGTTCTTTCATATTTTGGGTTCGGTCGATCAGCAGCGCGGCTGCTGCGAGGTCGCGGACGGCAAATACGAGATTACCATCTACACCTCCTGCTGCAACGCCAGCCGCGGGATCTACTATTACACGACCTACGATAACAGCCGCGTTACCGCGGTAGATATGCATCGCGAAAATCTGGACGACGCAGTGCTTTCCCGCTACCCGATGCTGACGGAGATGGACATCCTGCTGCAGAACGCATAGCATGTTTAGACAGACGCTTGTGAGAACATTGCAAGGGTCTGTTTTTTTGCGTAAAAAATATGCCATGATAGCAGGAAAGTATTGCTTGACTTTTTGTAACTACAAATGTAAACTAAAGCTACAAGAGGGATTACAAATGTAGACAAAGGGAGGAGAGGCTATGAACATGCTGAATCTGAGCATTGCCGTAACGGCGGCGGCAGCATTGGTGCTGCTGCTCAAGTTGTTGTTTGGAAACAAGATCACACCGCGGGGACATATGCTGTTATGGCTGCTGCCGGCGGTGGCGATGCTGGCGGTGCCGCTGGCGGGGATACTGCCGGAGAGTGATTTTGCGGTCAGAACTTATCTGCCGCAGACGCAGGCACGCATCGGTACGTCCAGCGCATGGACGGGACAGGCAGACTATCTTAGCGAGACTGCGGACGAAAGGCAGCAGGCAGATGGACAGATGGTCGATACGCAAGGGGTGAACGGACAGGCTCATGTCAGCATGCAGGTACCGTTCACAGACCGGACGCTGACTGGTGACTTCACGGCATCGGAGTCTGCAAGAAGGCTGCAGACCGGGATCTACGTCATGGGCGTGTTGATGGTTCTGGGCTGGCTTCTGATCGGGATCGGAAAGCAGAGAAAGAAACTGCGCATGTTGGAAGATCGTGAAGAGGCACAGCAGCTGATGATGCTTACGGAACTTCGGACGAAGATCGGCATCCGCAGCCGTGCGAAGATCGTGATCAAGCAAGGCGCGGACACAACGTTTCTGACGCGGCTGGACGGTCAGTATGTGATCGCGTTGGAAAACGGATTCAGCGAGGAAGAGCAGCGGCAGGTACTGGCGCATGAACTGACGCATCTCGTGCATGGTGATTTATGGAAAAATTTTGTTGCCGCGGCTGTGCTTGCCGCGTTCTGGTGGAATCCGGTGATTTGGCTGGCGTTCCGCAGATTTCGCCGCGACATGGAAATCTACTGCGACTACGACGCGGCGCGTCTGACCGGGGACAAAAAGGCCTACGCGACAACACTGGTCAGAGCCGCGGCGGGAACTGAACGCTTTCTTCTCGGCACAACTTCGTTCATCGGCGGAGAGAAAGAAGTGAGCGCGCGCGTCAAAGCACTGGCGGCGTTCAAGAAACCGAAGCTCTGGATCGCAGTCCTCGCCGCGCTCGCGCTGATTTGCGCCTGTGTATGCTTTGTTGTAAATCCGAAGAGCAGTGATCCGTGCATCCGGTTTTTTCACGATATGCAGCTTGCGGATATATCCTTTATCAGGATAGAACGGGATGCCGATCATGAGTTTAATGATGACTTTATTCGGATCGACGATGTGAAGCAGCAGAAAGAACTTTTAAAACTGTTCCGCACTTTTGACGAAGGAGATTTTACGGACGGCGAGCCTGTCAAAAACGAGAATGATTTCAAGTACAAACTGGAAGTCTATATGTATACCATGCAAGACTCCGTTACCTTGCTTCGGGACGAGACGGCAGGGAACGACGTGTATTGCATTTATACATGGCCGAAAGAAGAAGGCGAGAAAGATCTCGGCATCAACGGGAAACGCGTGCATTCGCCGAAGCTGACGGAACTTCTCAAAGAATATGAAGATACGAATCTGCACATGACTTTTTATGCAACTGCCGAGAGTACAGACGAACTGCAGCTGTATATCAGCAATTGCGAGTATGATAATCCAAGTCCTGTCCTGATTTATGACACCGACTATCGTTTGGAACGATATATCGGAAAGGATGCGAGTACATACGCGGACAATCAATGGGAAAAGGTTTCTCGTCCCGTTGCCCCTGATAAGAGCAAGCTAAGTACGGAGACCCTAGAGGGTACCGAAGGCAGGTGGCTGACCGTTAATCTTGCCGAAGCGTATGGCAAATTACCGGAAGGCAGCTATCGAATCACGAAACAATTCACACAAAAACTGAAAAACGGCAAAGAAGTGAAGCGGGAAAACGCCGCGGTCTTCGAGTGGGTGGAGAACCGTCTGCATCTTGTGGACTGGGATTTCCTGCTCTCGCAGCCGGACGGGGACTTGAACGAAGAAACAAAAGATGAACTAAATCAGGCATTCGAAACATGGGGCAAGACTTCATTGTACTGCTACTTCACAAGTGCATACAGCAGCCCGGATAAAATGGATTTCTTTGAGTTTTTAAGATATTATCCACAGTTTGATGATGTTATGGGGTGGACGACGGAACTCAAAGAAAAATTTGAGGACTCCGCATTCTGGCGTGCATACAGGAAAAATGGCTGGACGGTCGATAATTATATTACGCCGGTGAAACCTTATGACCCTGCGGGACTTAACCGAAGCCTCGAGTATTACGCAGGCATCACGCTCGACGATATCCGAACGCATTACACGCAAAAAGAATGGAATCAGTTCTATGTAAAAGATATCGACCGCTATATCACCTTTACCAGTGACGCGGGCGGCGGTAAATTTATTGTCACAGAGGGCAAAAAATCCGGCGATACCGTGATTCTGACCGGAGAAACCTTGAACATCAAAGAAAAAGGCTTGGACATATATAGCGGTGACGGTACTTCTGTTCTGACTCTCAAGGAGAAGGACGGCAGATACCTGATTCAATCATTGGCAGCGAAATAGCGAATAAGGAAAGGCAAAGAAACATGGTGAACAGACAAGTTTCCATCAGCGACGCGGAGTGGACGATCATGAAGGCACTCTGGCAGTGCAAGGATAAAAAAATGACATTAAAGGAAATCGCCGAAGCAGTCGCAGATGCGGGCTGGAGTTATACGACCGTCCGGACGATGGTCGGAAGACTTGTGGAAAAAGAAGCGATTGCAGCCGATGAGAGCCACCCGCGTAATTTCCGCTACAGCGCGGCGGTGACCGAGGAAGCCTGCCGCAAGGAGGAAATGCAAAGCTTTATCAACCGCATCTTTGACGGTTCCGCGAAGCTCCTGGTATCCTCACTGGTTTCCGGCAAGAACCTGAGCAAGGAGGAGCAGCAGACCTTGCTGGAGATTATCGAAAAAATGGAGTAGGAAGCACATAAGGAAGAAGTCAATCATAATGGAACAATTATGACGGAGGAATGTCTATGAATATGCTGAATCTGAGTATTGCGGTCACAGCGGCAACTGTGCTCGTACTGCTGATCAAGCTGCTGTTTGGAAATCAGATCACGCCGCGGGGGCATATGCGGCTCTGGCTTTTGGTCGCAGTATCGTTTATCTTCAGTCCGATCGCGGAGTTTATGCCGGAAAGCAGTCTTGCGGTACGCAACTGGCTGCCGCAGAGCGAATCTACGGTAGAGACCGTCTGGGTAGAGCCCTACGAGGATTTGAACGCCCGAGGCTTTGCTATCGAAGAGCAGGGTAACTACTATATCGTTCAAAAGGATCATCTCAGTCTGCGGGTGCCGTTTTCGGACAAAACGCTGGATGCCGAGTTTGCCGCAACGACTTCGCGGGCCAAACTGGAAAACTGGCTCTGGTTTGCCGGTATGGTTCTGACGGGTATCTGGCTGCTTACAGGAAACTGCATACAAAAAAGGAAACTCAAGGCGCTGACGGACAGCAGGGATGCTGCGCTGCTTGCGGAACTGGAAGCGGTGAAAGTGCTGGTCGGCGTGAATGACAAAGTTCGAATCTGCATCAAAGAGGGCGCGGAGACGACCTTTTTAACACGCATGCGCGGGCAGTATGTGATCGCGTTGGAATCCGGCTTCGACGCGGCGGAGCGGCGGCAGGTGCTGCTGCATGAGCTGACGCATTTGAAACATGGTGACTTAGGAGGCAATCAATCGGCAGCACTGATTCTGGCGATATGCTGGTGGAATCCGGTGATCTGGCTGGCGTTCCGCAGATTTCGCCGCGACATGGAAATCTACTGCGACTACGATGCGGCGCGTCTGAGCGGAGACAAAAAGGCCTACGCGACAACGCTGGTGAAAGCAGCAGCCGGGACGGAACGCTTTGTCCTTGGCACGACCTCGTTTATCGGCGGAGAGAAGGAGGTGAGCGTGCGCGTTAAGGCGTTGGCAGCTTTCAAAAAGCCGAAGACCTGGATCGCGGCAGCCGCAGTGCTGGCGCTGGTGATCGGCTGCGTGTGCTTTGTACTCAATCCGGTCGGACAGAATACCCAAGCAAACCGCGCAGCTCTCGCAGAGGCTTATGACAAGCTATTGGCTGTGAACAGCGCGGAGGCGCAGAGAACGATAAACCTGTCTTACGGTATACTTTCCGGCGCGCGGACGCGCGAGACCGCGCACCTACAGCAGACGGAAGCGCCGCTTTGCATACTCGGGACAAGAACTTTGGAAGAGCTGGGAGCAGAGGATGCCGCGCAGGCGGATACGGACTATACCTTTACGTATTATCTTACGGGCACGCGCGGCGGTGCAGTGCGGACCTATATCCGGCGTGTGGACAGTACCTTGGGGCAGGGATGGATCGATGTCGGTAGTCAGACCCTGCGAGCAGAAACAATCGCAAGCGGCTATGACGGAGAACCGTCTTCCTACGGACAGGACGATCTGCTCGGCAATCTGCGGCAGTGTCTCAAAGCAGCCGCGGAGAGCGATCGTATTACCCGCAAAGGCAATGCGTATCAGGTGACCATGCCGCAGGATTGGCAGCTGTTCTGCGCGATCGCAGCGAATCAAGGTCTGGGCAGTGTCTTATCGGCGAGCGGGATCGAACTTTCTGACTTGTGGAATGAAGCTCCGAACGAAAGAGATGCGTTGTATCAAAGCGTTGGCTTTACCATGGAGATGGACGAAGAAACCATGCTGCCGCGCAGCTATACTTTGGACTTCACCAGGACCTGTGAGCTGATTCGGGAACGTATCGAGGCCGAATATGACAGTCTCGGCGCGGCTGTCGTCCGCGTGGATATCACAAGCTATGATGCGTTTTCAGAGCCTGACTACAGCGCGTTCGGCGGAGAAAAGGCTTTTCGCGAAATGTTGGCAGCGGCAAAGAGTCCGGAAGCCATGCAGGCAGAACAGAGCCGGAGTAAGGCGGACGATCCCTCGCAGGCAAAAAGATAAGGCTTAACACAAACTTTATGTCTGTATGGTATCATGTCTTTGCAGAGCTTAGAATTTATGGTTGAACAGAAAGCAAGGAGAGAGAAAACAATGCGATTTTTGGTGGTAGAAGATGAAAAGTCCCTGCGTGAGGACATCGCGAAAAAGCTGCGGCTTTCGGGGTATGAAGCAGATACCTGCGAGGACGGGGAGAGCGCGCGATTTTTGCTTTCGGTGGAGCGTTACGATTTAGTGCTGCTAGACTTAAATTTGCCGAAAACAGATGGATTGACCGTATTGCGGGAGTTGAGAAAAACAGATCAGGAAACTCCGGTGCTGATTCTTTCCGCACGCAGCGAGATCTCGGACAAGGTAGAGGGGCTGGACGCGGGTGCCAATGATTATCTTTCCAAGCCGTTTCATCTGGCAGAGCTGGAGGCGCGTGTCCGCAGCCTGACACGCCGCAAATTTATTCAGCAGGATGTCTGCCTTTCCTGCGGCGCGCTGCGGTTTGATTCCCGAAGCCGGACGGCGTCCGTCGAGGGGCGGACGATCCCGTTAACGAGAAAGGAAAGCGGGGTCTTGGAATATCTGCTGCTGCACCAGGGACGCCCTGTCAGCCAGGAGGAATTGATCGATCATGTGTGGGATGGGAGTGTGGACAGCTTCAGCAATTCCATCCGCGTGCATATGTCCGCGCTGCGAAAAAAGCTGCGGACCGCGCTGGGTTATGATCCGATTCACAACCGAATCGGCGAGGGTTATGTGATAGATGGAGAAAGAGAATGAAAAAACTATCCTTTCAGTGGAGAATCACACTGATGACCGCACTTTTGATCGGCGGTGCCTGTATCTGTCTGAATTTGTTGTTGTACCGCTCCGGGGCAACCGGGATGGATGATTTGGGCGGATTTATGCTCAAATACCAGACGGAAAACGCCGAAGTGATGACCATTGAAATCCCGCCGGAGAAGATGAACGGATTTTTGAAGCAGTTTTCACAGGAAATCTATGACGCAAAGGTACTGTTTGGTCGTATGGGATGGTGCTTTACGGCGGCGGTCACACTGCTGAGTGCAGCAATCGCGTATTTTGTCAGCGGCAGAGCCTTGCAGCCGTTGCGCCGGTTTACCGCACAGGCGGAAAAAATCAATCAGGACAGTCTGGTGCGTGTCCGCCTCGATGAAAGCACGATTCAAGAGTTTCGGCAGTTAAGCCACGCGGTGAACGGTATGCTGGACCGACTTGCGCATTCCTTTGATCTGCAGCGTCAGTTTGCCGGAAATGCGGCGCATGAGCTGCGGACACCGCTAGCCCTGATGCAGACAAAGCTGGAGCTTTTTTGCGAGGAACACACGGACGCAGATGCGGAAACCATGCAGATGGCTGCTTTTCAGATGGAGCAGATGGATCGGTTGAGCGCACTTGTCCGTACCTTGCTGTCGATGAGCAATCTGCAGTCCGTATCGAGAACGGATGAGATCGCGCTCGCGCCGCTTGCGGAGGAAATTTTGACAGACCTCGCACCGCTCGCGCAGGAAAACCAGGTTACGCTCCGGCAGGACTGTGAGGAAGTCAGCATGGTCGGCAGCGACGCGCTGATTTATCGCCTGCTGTTTAATCTGATCGAAAATGCCATCAAATACAACAAGCCGGGCGGTGCGGTCTTCGTCTCGGTGAAGCAGGCAGATGAAAATGTGATTTTGGAGGTTGCCGACACCGGAAGCGGGATTCCGGCGGATTGCATGGAGAGCATCTTCGAACCGTTCTTTCGTGTGGACAAATCCAGAAGCCGCCAGATGGGCGGCGTGGGTCTGGGACTTGCACTTGTGCGCGAAATCGCGCGGCTGCATGGCGGCAGTGTCCGCGCGGAAGCCCGCGCGGAGGGTGGAACCGCCTTTAGGGTTGTTTTACCAAGGCAGCAGATGTAAGCTGCTATTTCATGCTGCCTGTTTTTTCAAAACGGCTGTGCCAGGAGAGCGCTTCATCAAGCAGATGCGGCGTCTGGCAAGGAGATGCGGCGCAGGCTCTTTGGAAGTAGTCCATGAGCGCATCACGATAGTCCGGGTGCGCGCAGTTTTCGATGATGCAGACTGCGCGCTCTTTTGGTGAGAGCCCGCGCAGATCCGCATAGCCCTGTTCGGTGACGATGACCATGACCTCATGCTCGGTGTGATCCACGTGCGGACACATCGGTACGATAGAAGAGATTGCGCCGTCCTTGGCGATGGAAGATGTTGTGAAGATGACCAGCGACGCGGAACGGGAAAAATCGCCCGAACCGCCGATGCCGTTCATCATTTTTTTGCCCTGCACATGGGTGGAATTCACATTGCCGTAAATGTCTACCTCTAATGCGGTATTCATGGCGATCAGACCCAGTCGGTGGGAGACTTCGATGGAATTGGAAATCTCCTGCGGGCGGAAGATAATGTGTTCTTTATAAAAATCAATGTCATCAAAGAACGCAGTCTGCGCTTCCGGCGACGGTGCCAGTGCGGTGCAGGAGGCGATGTCTGCCTTGCCGCATTTGACGAGGTCGAGCATGGAATCCTGAATGACCTCGGTATAGCAGGTCAGACCTTCAAATGCGGAATCCCGCAGACCGTAGAGGACGGCGTTAGCGACGGAACCGACGCCTGACTGGATCGGCAGCAGAGATTTGCCTAAGCGGCCTGCAGCAACCTCGTCTTCAAAGAATCTGATGATATTCTGACCGATTTTTTTGGAATCCTCGGAAATCGCGGCCAGCGGTCTGGTCAGGTCGCTGCGGTCGGAAATGACAATCGCCTTGATTTTATCCCAGCCGCAAGGAATGTACGGAGTACCGATGCGGTCGCCCGGATGCGTCAGCGGGATCGGTTGGCGGCAAGGCGGCTTTTGACACATGTAAACATCGGCCATGCCCTCTAGGGCCAGTGGCTTGGACATCGCAATCTCAACGATAACCGCGTCCGCCTCCGCTACATAGGTAGGGGTGTTGCCGACAGAGGTGGTCGGAATCAGATGCCCGTCCTCGGTGATGGCGAGTGCCTCTACGAGGGCGATATCCGGCTTTCGTACATGTCCGGCTGCGACAAATTCCGGACTGCGGCCGAGGTGCATGTCGACATAGCCGACTTTACCGTCGTTGATAGCCTTGCGCAGGGCAGAATTGGTCTGATAAGGAATGCGCTTTGCGATGGCGCCGGCTTCCGTCAGCTCGGTGTCAACCTCCGGTCCCACCGAGGCGCCGGAGTAAAGCGCAATTTTAACCTTACGCCCGTTCTTAATCTGCTCCGCGAGCGCATGCGGCACGACTTTTGGATAACCGGCATTGGTAAAGCCACTGATGCCGACCGCCATGCCGTCCTGAATCATGATCGCTGCAGTTTCGGCGTCTGTAATCAGCACTTCAGCCCTATCGCTACGTAATCTTTTTTTAAAATCTGGTTCTAAAGCCATCTTGCGTCCTCCTCTTCTGTGCTGCATTCACATTTGAATCTGAATCTGAATCTGTGGAGATGTGCAGCGCATCTTTTCTGTTTTTCAGTATAGCGGTCTTTGGGAAAGGAATCAAGCCATGTCATTGCATTCTTTTTGCATTTTCTGTATCGGCAGGACAGGGCATGACGAGAGAAATTTTCTTTATTATGTAGCTTCCTGTATAATTCAAAGTGTAGAGAGTAAATGATTTTACAAAAATAGATACCTAAGTTAAA
>UQMQ01000020.1 GCA_900542245.1 uncultured Eubacteriales bacterium | reverse complement strand
TAAAAGTTTACCTAATAACCTTTTGCTTTACCACGCATAGTTCATGTGTTTACAGTAATTGAATTCATCGTTTTGAGAGACCCGCGGCATGACCGTCATATCACAAAAGGCGCGATTACGCGCGCCTTTTTTCTACATTATATATGTGATCTATGCAGTTATGCCTTTGCTCGTTCTGCAAACCGGACAGCGATGCTGTTTACATCATGCCCATGCCGCCCATGCCCGGAGCGCCTGCGCCGCCCATGGCTACCGGAGGCATCGGTTCTTTGATGTCAACGATGCCTGCTTCTGTGGTCAGGAGCATTGCGGAAGCGGAAGCTGCGTTCTGCAGCGCGCTTCTGGTCACCTTCGCCGGGTCAACGATACCCGCTTCGATCATGTTGACATATTCTTCGGTTGCTGCGTTGAGACCAACGCCGACACCGCTCTTCTTGACTTCAGCAACAACAACGCTGCCTTCCAGACCTGCGTTCTCAGCGATCTGGCGTACCGGTTCTTCCAGTGCTCTTGCGATGATCGCCGCACCGGTCTTGACATCGCCTGCCAGCGTATCGACATAAGCCTTGACTGCCGGGATGGTGTTGACTAATGCCACGCCGCCGCCGGATACGATACCCTCTTCAACCGCAGCCTTGGTTGCGTTGAGCGCGTCCTCGATTCTCAGCTTTCTTTCCTTTAATTCGGTTTCGGTTGCAGCGCCGACCTTGATGACAGCAACACCGCCGGAAAGTTTCGCAAGTCTTTCCTGTAATTTTTCCTTGTCGAATTCGGAAGTCGTCTCTTCGATCTGTGTCTTGAGGCTGGCGATTCTCGCCTGTACGTCCTCTTTCGCGCCTGCGCCTGCGACGATGACGGTGTTCTCCTTGTCGACCTTGACGGTTGCTGCTGTGCCGAGCATATCCAGGGTTACTTCCTTGAGCTCGTAGCCGAGGTCGCTTGCGATGACCGTACCGCCGGTCAGGATAGCGATATCCTCGAGCATCGCTTTTCTTCTTTCGCCGTAGCCCGGAGCCTTGACTGCAACAACGTCGAGCACGCCTCTCAGCTTATTGACAACCAGCGTAGCCAGTGCTTCGCCCTCTACATCCTCTGCAATGATGAGGAGTTTGCGGCCCTGCTTCATGACCTGTTCGAGCAGCGGAACCAAATCCTGAATGTTGGTAACTTTTTTATCTGTAATCAGAATCAGCGGATTTTCCATGACAGCTTCCATCTTTTCGGTGTCGGAAACCATGTAAGCGGATAAGTATCCTCTGTCAAACTGCATACCTTCGACCACCTCGAGGGTCGTGCCGAGGCTCTTGGATTCTTCGACTGTGATGACGCCGTCCTTGCCGACTTTCTCCATCGCCTCTGCGATCAGATCGCCGATCTGCGGGTCTGCTGCGGATACAGCTGCAACCTGTGCGATAGAGTCCTTGGTTTCTACCGGTTTCGCGATCTTGCCGATCTCTTCGACTGCGACGTCAACTGCGCCCTGAATACCTTTTTTGAGCTCCATCGGGTTTGCGCCTGCTGCGACGTTCTTGAAGCCTTCCTTGACGATGATCTGCGCCAGCAGCGTTGCGGTCGTCGTGCCGTCACCGGCTACATCGTTGGTCTTGGAAGCAACCTCTTTAACGACCTGTGCGCCCATATTCTCGGTCGCGTCCTCTAGCTCGATCTCCTTGGCGATGGTCACACCGTCGTTGGTGATCAGCGGAGAGCCAAAGGTCTTGCTGATCAGTACGTTGCGGCCTTTCGGTCCGAGTGTGATCTTAACGGTATCTGCTAATTTATCCACGCCTGCCTGTAATTTGCGTCTTGCGTCTTCTCCGTAAAAAATATCTTTTGCCATTTTTTATATCCCCTTTCGTCCGTCTTATTCAATGACTGCCAGAATTTCGCTCTGGTGCATAATCGTGTATTCTTCGCCCTGATATTTGATCTCAGCGCCGCCGTACTTGCTGAATACGACCTTGTCGCCGACTTTCAGCTCCATCGGTTCGTCCTTGGTGCCCGGTCCGACTGCTACGACCTCTGCCATCTGCGGTTTCTCTTTCGCCGCACTGGTCAAGATCAGTCCGCCCTGTGTCTTCTCTTCCATCTCTGCCTTCTTGATGACGACTCTGTCGCCTAATGGTCTGATACCTGTCATTGTCATTACCTCCGTTTTGTAATTTTATGTTTTGTGATGAGCAGCTATGCTCATATTCTCTCGGTGTTCTTAGCACTCTTTGCTATTGAGTGCTAACATAATTTTATTATAGCAGGCTTTGTTTCGTTGTCAATACGTTTTTTGCCGTTTTTCCTGCGAAAATCTGTGAAGTTTCTGTGAAGTGTTCCTGCGAGGCGTTTCGACACGCCAAGTATAGACTGCTGAGGCGTTTCGACACGCCAAGCACAGGCGGCAAAGGCGTTTCGACACACCAAGCGTAGTCCAGCAGCACAGTCCGGCAGCGCAGAGCGCCTTGCAGGACGCGGCGCGCCTGCGCCCTAGCTCTCCAGATCGCGTACCTCAACATCCACATGTACCACGTTGAAGGCTGTCATCGTCTCGACAGCATCCTTGACTGCAGTCTGGAAGATGCCCGCCGTTTCCCAGAGCGGATATCCCCTGCGCAGGCGAATCACCACTAAGAGATCATAAGCCTCCGGCTGGGCGCCGTGACTGACGTAGACCACCCTGCCGACCGCCGGCATCGCCGCGGCGACGCAGTTCACAATGTCGTCCATCACACGTTCCGCTACATAGTATTCGCCCATGTAGCTGTAGGTCGGGCGCACGACCGTCCGCTCGGCGGCCGCCCCCTGATCCTTGCCGCGGAACAGGCGCAGCGGGTCCATGAAATACCCTGCGAAATTATGCTTGAGCTGCAGCGCCGGAGCCGGGATCACGTGCTTGCCGAGTTTGTCCCGCTGCTGGCGGGCGACCTTGCGCTCCTCCTCTGTCGTAATGTCTTCGATGCGGATGCGGCGCGGGCTGTCCGCCTCCGGCATCGGCAGACCCAGCCTGCGAATGATCTTGTCGACCATCTCCACACTGGTGCCGAGCACAAGGATGCTGCCTGGCTGTCTTTCCTCGATCGCTGCTTTGACCTCCTTGCAGCTCGCACTGTCCAGAAACAGCGCGACCTTGACCGCGCCGATCTTGGTCTGCGAACGTTTGGCGGAAACACCCGCGACGATGGTGTTCTGATAGATGAACAGTCCGTCGTCGATGATGCCGTCAATCTGCTTCTTCTTGCATAATTCCATGGCATGGAAGCTCTTGCCGCTCCCGCTCTTTCCTACTAATGTATAGACTTGCATCTCTGTTTTCTTTCCTTTTCCCTAAAATTTTCACCGGAATTTCACTCGATTGGTACTTTACTATTATAACGCATTCTGCTATAATTGTCCTCGTAAAGATATATCTTTTTAATAGGAGGACAAGAACATGGCTTATAAAATTACAGATGCTTGCATCGCTTGCGGTGCATGTGCAGCTGAATGTCCAGTAGAAGCTATCGCTGAAGGCGACAACATCTATGTGGTTGACGCTGACAAGTGCATCGACTGCGGTTCCTGCGCAGATGCATGTCCAGTAGACGCACCGGTAGAAGCTTAATCTACATACGCACTACAGAAGACAAAAACAACCGGCCAACAGGTCGGTTGCTTTTTTTGCTTTTTGTCTTATGCCTCGTCCTCGTGCTGCATGTCCTGCATATAATAGGTCAGTGCGTGCAGGCTGTCGCTCACATGCACGTTCTCAACGGCAACATCCTCCGGCAGCTCCAGATCCACCGCGGTAAAATTCCAGATTGCCTTAATCCCGGCATCGGAAACCGTGTCGGCAACAATCTGCGCTTTCTCTGCGGGTACTGTGATGACTGCGATGTCGATGTGCTGCTCCTTGACAAAGCTTGCCAGCGAGCGGCAGGTCAGGATCTCCGCATCCTTAAACTCTACGTCGCGAATGATCTCCTTGACATCAAAGATGCCTCTGATGTGGAAGTTCTTTTCATTCTTATAGATGTAGCTTGCCATCGCCTGACCAAGTCTGCCGTAACCGACGACCACAAGCTGATATTCCTTGTTCAGACCCAGGATATTGCCGATCTCTTCGTACAGATAGTTGACACTGTAGCCGTATCCCTGCTGTCCGAACCCACCGAAGTTGTTTAAGTCCTGTCTGATCTGCGAAGCCGTATATCCGATCAGATTGCTCAGATCCTTGGAGGAAATCTTCTCGATGCCCTTTTTCTGCAGCTCGCGCAGATATCTCCGGTATCTCGGCAGTCTTTTGATGACGGCTTTTGATATCTGTTTCTCTCTCATACCCCGTACTCCTACGTTTTTTTATTTATTCTCTTCTACATATTTTACGAGATCGCCGACGGTCTGGAACGTTTCCGCATCTTCATCCGGAATCTCAATACCGTACTCCTCCTCGATAGCCATGATGATCTCAACCGCATCCAGAGAGTCTGCAGAGAGATCTTTCATCAGGTTGGTGTCCATCGTCACTTCGGACTCCTCCACCTGCAGCTGGTCTATAATAATATCCTTAATCTCATCAAAAATCATACTAAGCCTCCATGTTTTTTCAGTTATAAATTTAACTATATCATAAGCTACGTTTCATTATATAAAGTTTTTTCTGTCATTGCAAGGGTAAATTACCCCATTTTTTTGTTATTTTTGTGAAATTTACGACTCCTGCAGTGCCGACCACTGTTCAAATGCCGTTTCTAAGGCTTCGGAAAGCGTTTCGTGCGCACTGCTCAGCTCCTGCATCGCATTGTAGTCCGCCGCGTTCTTCTCATCGTTCATTTGCGATTCGACCTCCGCGATCTTCGTTTCCAGGCGCTCGATCTCTGCCTCCAGCTTCTCGCTCTGCCGCTGCCGCCGCCGTTCCTCGGCTTCCTTCTGCTTGTTGAGAAGCCGCTGCTGCGACGCATCCAGCGGCGCTGTGCTCTGTGCATCGCCCCCGCCGCCGCGCGCGGCGTTTTCACTGCCCAGGTCTGCCAGATACTGCTTGCCGGAGCCGAGCGACTCTTTCTTTTCGAGATAGTAGTCGTATTTGCCCAGATACTCGTTGAAGCCGTCATGCGTCAGCTCCAAAATCCGGGTCGGGATCTTCTGCAGGAAATAACGGTCGTGCGATACGATGATCGCCGTCCCCGGAAATTCCAGCAGCGCGTCCTCAAAGACCTCCTTGGAATCGATATCCAGATGGTTGGTCGGTTCATCGAGGATCAGCGTGTTGGCGCCGCTGAGCATCAGCTTGAGCAGAGAAAGGCGGGCTTTCTCGCCGCCGGACAGACTGCCGACCCGCAGGAACACGTCATCGCCGCGGAACAGAAAGCGTCCCAGGATCGAGCGCATTTCCGTATCCGTATACAGGCGATAGGATTCCTTGAGCTCTTCCAAAACGGTATTGGAGGCGTTGAGCAAAAGCTGCCCCTGATCGTAGTAGCCAAAGGCTACGTTGTGCCCGATTTTGAGATAGCCGCTCGTCGGCTGCTGCTCCTCCAGCAAAATCCGCAAAAGCGTCGT
Organism: uncultured Eubacteriales bacterium; assembly: GCA_900542245.1. GTDB lineage: Bacteria > Bacillota > Clostridia > Peptostreptococcales > Anaerovoracaceae > CAG-238. The sequence continues at coordinate 17,056 of UQMQ01000020.1, read as the reverse complement.
CTTGCCGACACCGTTCGGACCGACGATACAGATGCGCTCGCCGCGCTTGATGTCCAGATCGACATGCCGGAACAGTTCGCGCTTGTTTTCACCAAATCCAAAGGACTTGGAAAGCTCCTTTGCCAGAATCACATCTTCGCCGGAAGGGAAATTCTGCTTGAAACTAATTTTCATCCGTCCCTGCAGCGCCTCCGGACGTTCGACCCGCTCGATCATGTCCAGACGCTTTTCGCGGGAAGCCGCGCGCTTGGCCAGATGCTCTGTACCATGCTGCTTCATCTTGCGAATCATCTCTTCCTGTCTGGCGATCTCCCGCTGCTGGTTGTCGTAGGCACGCTGCTGTGTCTCGCGGCGCAGCGCCTTCTGTGCAAGCGACTTCGTATAGTTTCCCTCATAGGTGTAAACTTTATGATGCTCGACTTCAAAAATGCGGTTCGCGATCCGATCCAAAAAATACCGGTCGTGGGAAACGACCATGATGGTGCCCTTATAGCTCGCCAGATATTGCTCGAGCCATTTGAGTGTACCGATATCCAGATGGTTGGTCGGCTCGTCGAGGAGTAGGAGCTCCGGCTTTTCGAGCAGCAGCGCTGCCAGCGCCAATCTGGTCCGCTCGCCGCCGGACAGGGAACCGATCTTTTTGCTGTAAAATTCCGAGGTGAACGCCATAGAGTGCAAAATGCCTGTGATCTCGGATTTGTAGGTATAGCCGCCCTTTTGCTCATAGGTAAGGTGCAGACGGTCGAGTTTTTCGATCTGCGCCGCATCGCTTTTGCCGGCTTCGATCTCCGCGGTCACCTGTTCGATCTGTGCTTCGAGCGCGTGGATTTCGGTAAAAATTTTGTCGATCTCACCGATCACCGTACCCTCGCTGTCAAAGTTGTCGCGCTGCTTGAGGTAGCCGACACGCGTATCCTGGGACACGAAAAATTCCCCCTCGTCTGCCGTCAGTTCTCCGGTCAGTAATTTGAGGAGGGTTGTCTTGCCCGCACCGTTTCGTCCGACGATGCCGACGCGGTCACCGGCATTGACATGGAAGCTGACATCCTGCAGGATCACGTCGGTGCCGTATACCTTACTTAAACGATTTGCTGATAAAATGATCATGGTTTTCGCGTCTCCTATGCAAGCGGCAGATTCGCGTAGGCTTCCAGCTCCAGATCGTCGGTCTGTCCGCTCTGATATTGGTAATAGGCGGCAGCCGCGATCATCGCGCCGTTGTCCGTACAGAGAATCGGATCGGGCCGGTACAGACGAATGCCTGCCTTATCACAGGCTGCGCCGAGCATTTCTCTGAGCTTGGAGTTTGCCGCTACACCGCCTGCCAGCACGAGCTTTTTCTCGCCTTTGAGAACCGCTGCGTCCACCGTCTTGCGCACGAGCACGTCCATCACCGCCTGCTGGAAGCTCGCTGCCACGTCCGCGCGGTTGATCTCTCTGCCTGCCTGCTTCTCCTGATTGATATAGTTCAGCACTGCAGTCTTAAGCCCGCTGAAGCTGAAGTCAAAGCTGTCTTTTTCTAAATAAACACGTTTGAAATTGATCGCCTGCGGATTGCCCTCTTTGGCGATCTTGTCGATCTTCGGACCGCCCGGATAGCCGAGCCCCAGTACGCGGGCGACCTTGTCGTACGCTTCGCCGACCGCATCATCTCTGGTGCCGCCGAGGAGCTCACAGTGCGTATAGCTCTGCACATCGACGATCTCGGTATGCCCGCCGCTGGTGATGAGCGCCATGAATGGCGGTTTCAGTGCGGGGTCTTGGATATAGTTCGCGCTGATATGTCCCAGCAGGTGATGCACGCCGACCAGCGGAATATCTTTGGCGAAAGCCACCGCCTTGGCGGTCGCCACGCCGACCAGCAGCGCGCCGATCAGTCCCGGTCCGTAGGTGACGCCGATCAGATCGATCTCTGTAAGGCTCACGCCTGCCTCGTCCAGCGCCTGCTGCAGCACACCGTTGATGTTTTCGAGATGGTGTCTGGAGGCGATCTCCGGCACCACACCGCCGTATTGCTTAAAAATATCGATCTGTGATGAAATGACATTCGACAGCACTGTTCTGCCGTCTGCCACGACCGCAATCGCGGTTTCGTCACAGCTGCTTTCGATTGCCATTGTCAGGAATTTTCCGTCTTTCATGGTTTCACAGTTTCCCTTTCCACATGATGAGGGCGTCCTCGCCGTTATCCTCGTAATAGCCCTTGCGCACGCCTGCGTCCGCAAAGCCGAGCCCCTCATACAGCTTCCGCGCAGCCGCGTTGCCGACGCGCACCTCCAGCGTATAGCTTGTAATCCCGCTCTGTCCGCAGGTCTCGATCAAGACCTCCAGCATCGCGCGCGCGATATGCCTGCGCCGATAGTCCGGCGCCACCGCCACATTGGTGATGTGCCCTTCATCGACGATCTTCCAGATACCGACATAGCCGCAGAGCACGCCGTCCGCTTCGGCGACGATGTAAAACGCCAGCTTGTTATGCATCACATCGTGATAAAGCGATTCGTAGGTCCATGGCACTGCAAAGCACTGCTGTTCCAAGGTTTCTATCGCCGCAATATCCCGTTCTTCCGCTTGTCTGATCACAAGTTCCGCCATCTGTTGTTCTCCTGCTGTTCCCGCTCTGTCTGCTTGCGGCTCTCTAAGCTGCAGAGCGCGCATCCTACTCCTGTTTCGGTCCCCTGCAGATCGGAAGCTGCCCTGCTGCCAGCTTCACTTCTGCTTCCGCGCGGCGCATGTAGTCCGGCAAAAGTCCTGCAAAGTCCGTCACTTCGCCGCCGAGAAGCCTTGGCAGCGCCGCAAGGGCGACCGCCGCTGCGCTTTGATGGCGCTCGCTCTGCGGCGCAAAAAAATAATCTCTGTCTTTTTTCATATTAAAATCGTCTAATGACGATTCGATCTCTGTCTCGTAAGCATCCATGCCGTCACCATAAAACAGGACCGGTCTCCCGTCCGGGCGTACCTGCTGCGTGATCACATCGAGCACATCGGTGAGCATATACGGACCGCCCGGCAGATAGCCGTCGACGATGCCGTAGACCTGTCCGCGTCTGGCATTGATGATGCCGCAGACGACCTGTGCGCCCTGCGCTCTCGTATGCGCATGCTTTGCTGCCTGCGCATGGCAAAAGACCTCCAAGGTCGGTACTGCGATGCAGGGCAGCTGCAGCGCCTGCGCCAGCGCCCGCGCTGTCGACACGCCGATGCGGATTCCGGTAAAAGAGCCCGGACCGACAGAGACTGCGATATGCGTGAGCTGTGATTTTTCAACGCCGCATGTCGTCAGTAGTTTTTGGATCAGCGGCATCAGATTTTTGAGATGGTTCTTCGCCTCGTACGAGGTCTGCTGTCCTAAAAGGACGGCGCGCTCTATGATCTCCGGTTCCGGTGCGCTGCCCGGCTCCGCTGCCCGCAGCAGCGCTGCCGAGGCATTTGGTCCGGTCGTTTCCATCGCTAAAATGTACATTGATATATCCTCTCCTCCGGATTCTCTCCGTATTGCAGATAGATGTATTTCGTGTTTTCCGGCAAGAGCTCTGCGATCAGATCTGCCCACTCCACCACGCAGACTCCCTCACCGAAAAAGTATTCATCCGCGCCGATGTTGAACATCTCGTCCGGGTCGGTGATGCGGTAAACATCGAAATGATAGAGCGGCAGTCTGCCGTCCGTATATTCCTTGACGATCGTAAAGGTCGGGCTGCTGATTCTTTGGTGAATCCCCAATCCCTCTCCGATATAACGCGTGAGCGCGGTTTTGCCTGTCCCTAATTCTCCAATCAGCGCCAGCACATCGCCCGCCTGCAGCTTGTCCGCCAGAGCGAGTGCAAAGGCACGTGTTTCCGCTTCATTTTTTATCCGGTATGTTCTCACCGTTTGCTGCTGCATAAACCCACTCCATTTCCTCTTACAAGGACGCGGCGCATCACCATGTGCAAACCGCCCCTTTTCTGATCTGATCATGCAGGAAATCCCGTTACGCGACATTTCCAAACGCACAACACCTATGCCTTGCATAGCGACAGGCAGGGCTGCGCACTATGTGCGCATAAAAATCTCTGCTTTCGTTACGTGCGCTTTTGTTATTGCTGTTTGATCGGCTTTTCCGCGTGTTTGAGGTGCAAGCCCTCCTGGTGCAGAAAGCCGGAAATTCTCTTATATACCACAAAGGTGATCACTGCGTTCAGCACGCCCTTGATGAGGTTGAACGCGAGAATCAGCGGCATCATGCCGACAACCGTCTGCCGCATCGCCTCGCCGCCCAGATAAAAGGTGGTAATATAGTAATTTGCCACACCCATGGACAGCGTCATCGCGATGGTCGCGATCAGCATGCTGATAATCGCAACCTTTTTGGTCTTATGCTTCCTGTACATCAGTCCCGCGACCATCAGGAAAACGCCGGATGCAATGATGTGCATGATAAAGCCATAAAATCCATCGCCGCCCATCAGGAATGCCTGAATGAAGCTGACGACACCCAGCACCAACATGCCGGAGGCAGGTCCGAATGCGAAGGTCGTGATCAGAATCGGAATATCCGCGAAGTCATAGGTCAGAAACGATACCGCCGGGATCAGCGGGAAGCGGATCAAGCCGACGACGCATGCCAGCGCCGCCATCATCGCCATTTTTACAAGCTGTTGTGATTTTACTTTTGAGTTCATATTGTTCATTTTTTGCAGTTCCTTTCTTTGAAGTGTCGTGCGGCAGCTTGCAGCGCGGTTTGCCACTGCGCTGGTGCGCCGCCTAAGGTGACTCGGAATCTGTCAGGTTTCTTGAAACAGTCGGTTTGCTTCGCGCGAATCAAACCGGGTTAGGTCAATAAAAGCCTTGATTGTTTGAATCAAGGCTTGATGCACGCAAAATTCCGCGTGTCTTGTTTCTCCCATCCGGACTATACCGTCGGTTCAGGAATCACACCTGATCAGCCGCCCCGCCGTTTCCGGCCGGATGCAGGCTCGCGGACTATACCGCCGGTGAGGAATTTCGCCTCGCCCTGAAACAGATCACATTTTTCGTCATTTATTATATGCCCCTGAAGCCAATTTGTAAATAGCTTCGGCATAAATTTTTGTCATCTGCACAAATCTTTCGATGCGCAGGCACTCATTCGGCTGGTGCATGCGATCCTCATCGCCCGGAAACAGCCCACCGTAGGCGATCACGTTTTTAATCGCCCGCGCATAGGTGCCGCCGCCGATGACCAGCGGCTGACTCTCATAGTCGCCGGTCTGCCGTCTGTAAACATCCAGAAGCGTCTTGACCATCGGGCTGTCCAGCTCCATGTACAGGGGATCGTGATTCTTAATCAGTACCCAGCCGAGGTTGTATTTTTCAAAGTTCTCCGCAAGCCCCGCGAAAACCTGCGCCTGCGTATAGCTGATCGGATAGCGGATATTGATGGTCAGCTTACCGATTTCCGGCTCCATCTCCGCCATACCGACATTGAGCGCCAGATTGCCGGAGATCTCATCAGAGAAGCCAATGCCCAGATTCCGTCCGCAGAGGTCAAAACCAAGGCAGCGGTTATAAAATGCGATCCAGTCGTTGTGCTCCTCATTGGCGAAGTTCAGACGTCCTAAAAACGCCATCAGAATCGAAATCGCGTTAAGCCCCGCCTCCGGCGTTGAACCATGTGCGCTGCGTCCGACCGTCGTCAGCTCCAGCGATTTGCCGACACCCTTGCAGTTCACCTTGTATCCGGTCTCCGCGCGGAAGGCGGCGATCTCCTCTTTGATCTTGCTGTAGTCCGCTTCCGGATTCCGCACGACAGCCCGCGCCGCGTCCGGCACGCTGTTGGCGGCACTGCCCCCTTTCAGAGAACGCAGCTGCAGCCCCTTGTTTGCCGCGGACTTACCGAATTTACGCGCAGCTTCGAAGATCAGATTGCCCTTTTCGCCGTTGATGAGTGGGAAATCCCCGTCCGGCGTAAACCCGAAGTCCGGCGGAGCCACCTGCGCAAGGTAGCGTTCCATACCGCTCCATCCGGTCTCCTCGTCCAGACCCAAAATCAGACGCACCGTACTCTTCGGCGCAAACCCCGCCTCTTTCAGCGCTTTCATCGCATACAGACAGGCGATGACCGGACCTTTGTCATCCAGCGTTCCGCGCCCGTAGAGCACGCCATCCTTGACTTCACCGCCGTAAGGATCGAAATCCCAGTTTCCGGCTGCCGGAACCACGTCCAGATGTCCGACGATACCCATGACCGTATCCGCGCTGCCGCGAAAATCGATGTGCCCGCCGTAGTGCTCCACGTCTAAGGTTTCAAAGCCCATCTCACGACCCATCGTCAGCACTGCCTCATAGGCCTGCTGCACACCCGCGCCAAACGGATAGACACTGCCGTCTGCAGCTGTCACAGGCTCCGCCTGATCGCTCTGCAGCCGGATTACGTGCGCCAAAGCCTCGATCATTTCCTGCTTGTTCTGCTCGATGATCTGTTCGATCTGCGCGATGCACACCTTGTTATCTTTTTCTTTCTCTTCCATCGTTTCTTCTCCCTCTTCACTCCTGCATCGAACCGGAGGTTTTTGGATAGGCAAGGACAAAAGCGCGCATAACGAAATCAGAGATTTCTATGCGCATATGGCGCTCACCCCTATGCGCCGCTTCGTAAGGTGCTTTTGCCGTTATGCCGGGAATATCGCACAGCGATATTTCCGGCATAATAAGAAAGAGCGCCCTTTACACTGCATGTCAGTTCACTCTTTCTGTATTTTTACATATAAATTTTAGACTGCTTCTACTGCCTGAATCTCCGGGTAAGCTTCCTTGATCAGTCTTTCTACTACGCCCTTGATCGTCATCGTTGCGCCCGGGCAGCCTGCACAGTGACCCTGCAGTCTTACCTTGACAATGTTGTCCTCTGTAAGTTCTACGAATTCGATATCGCCGCCGTCTCTCTGCAGGAACGGTCTGATCTGGGCGAGCGCATCCAGAATTTTTTCTTCCATGTGTATATTCCTTTCATTACTGTTTTATTTGATTATGATTTAGATTCTCCAAAATCTCTGCAGTTATTATATTATATACCACCACCGCAGGTCAATACAAACACTTTTTTGCTAAGATTCCGAAACATATGCCGGTAGCTCCATGCTGTTTGCGATATGGCAGATGGAGACCGACTTCGTCGCCTCGTTCTTGCCTTTGTAATTGATGACGCCGGAGGCGCCCTCAAAATTATCGATGCTGTTGAGCGCATCCTTGATCTGCGTACCGCTCGGAATGCCGGTCTCATTGGCTGTCTGCCACGCTTCCTTCTTGGCACGCGCCTCTGCATCCGTTGCAGTGCTCGCTGCGATGGTATCCGGGTCTGTCTCATGCACCGTCTGCATCGCGCGGTTCATCGCTGTGATCGCCAAAAGATACGCATCAAACGCAACGACCGTCCGCTGCGAAAGCTCTGCATCCTCGCCGTATTTTTCACGAAAAGCCTCCATGAATCGCTGCGACATCGCTGTTTCGGTGCTTGCCGCCTGCTCTGCCGGATAGCCGATATGCAGCTTCGGACTCGATTTTACAAAGTCCAAAAACTCCTTATTGTCCCATGCACGCGTACCTAAAAACAGCGTATAAGGCAGACCGTTCGCTTCTGCCTGTGTCAGAAACTCCTTGGCGACCGCCGGGGAAACCGCCAAAAATACAGCCTCCGCACCGGCATCCTTGAGCTTTTGTATCGTTTCCGTATAGTCCGATGACGAGGTGCTCAGCTCGAAGCTGCCCACCACGCTGTGGTTATTGCCGGTCAGCGTCTTCATACGGTTCGTAAACCGCTTGATTGTCGCTGTCGCGGTATCGTCGTTCTCCATTTTGACCGTTGCCACCGTCTGCTTGTTCTGCGAAAGGTACGTGAAATCCGCCAGCGCATCACCCTGTCTGGTCTCGCTGTAGGTCGCACTGAAATAATAGTCGTTGTTCGCTGTAATCAGCGGATTGGTCGAGGAGATCGTGATCGTCGGAATGTTCGCAGCCTCGATATAGTCGCCCGCGACCAGGGATAAGGTCTCCCCATAGCTGCCGAGAATCATCGACGGCTCACTGTTGGTAATCAGCTCCTGAATCGCCGCCTCCGCTTCATACATATCGGATTTGTTGTCCGCATACACAAGCTCCACCGTCTTGCCGCAGGCCGTCGGATAAAGATCGTGCGCCAGCTCGATCCCCATGACTTCCTCCTTGCCCTGCGTCTTCATGCTGCCGGAGGTCGGCTCAAATACCCCGATTTTGATCGTCTTTTCCTTGGCAACCGGATCTGTGCCAAAGAAAGCATTCTTAAAATTCGTATATGTGGTGCACCCGGTCAGCCCTGCCGTCAGACAAACGACCAGAACCAGACTGAGGATGCGTTTCCTGCACTTGTTCATAAATCCCCCTTATCTACGTTCGTGCGCGGAAGCATTATTCGCCGAGATAGGCCGCTTTGACTCTTTCGTCATTCATCAGCGCCTTGCCCGGACCCGCCATGGTGATGTTTCCGGTCTCCATGACATAGGCATAGTCGGAAATCTCCAGCGCCGCCTTCGCGTTCTGCTCGATCAGGAGCACATTCACGCCCGCATCTTTGATCTGCTGAATAATTGTAAAAATATCCTTGATGATAAGCGGTGCAAGACCCAGAGAAGGTTCATCCAGCATCAAAAGCTTCGGTCTGCTCATCAGCGCTCTGCCGACCGCCAGCATCTGCTGTTCACCGCCGGAGAGCGTCGCTCCCAGCTGCCAGGTTCTTTCCTGCAGACGTGGGAAAAGGCTGTAGACCCATGCTCTGTCCTTTGCGATACCGTCCTTATCCTTGCGCAGATATGCACCCGCCGAGAGGTTTTCCTCGACCGTCAGATCCGGGAAGATCCTGCGTCCCTCCGGACAAAGGATGAGACCCGCGCCCACGATGTCCTTGGTCTTCATGACGGTGATATCTGTACTATCCCAGTATACATTACCTTCGGCCTTGTTGACAAGCCCCATTATTGCCTTAAGTGTCGTAGACTTGCCTGCGCCGTTTGCGCCGATCAGCGAAACGATCTGACCGTCCGGTACGTCCAGACTGATGCCGTTCAGGGCGTGAATACCGCCGTAGTAAACATGTAAATCTCTGATTGCTAGCATGATTCATCCACCCCCAAATATGCTTCAATAACTGCCGGATTGTTCTGAATCTCCTCCGGCGTGCCGTCTGCGATCTGTCCGCCGTAATTGAGTACATAAATGCGGTCGCAGATGCCCATGATGACCTGCATGTGGTGCTCGATCATCAAAATGCTGAGATCGAATTCATCGCGGATTTTGCCGACAAAGTGCATCAGCTCATCGGATTCCTGCGGATTCATACCCGCTGCCGGTTCGTCGAGCAGCAAAATCGTCGGGTGCGTCGCCAGCGCTCTGGCAATCTCCAAATGCCGCTGCTTGCCGTACGGCAGAGAGGTCGCCAGATCGTGTCTGTTTTCGTAAAGCTCGACCTTGCGCAGCAGCTCCTCCGCCTCCGCGATCATCTGCTTCTCTTCCTGCCGGGCTGTTTTGGACCTGAACACCGAGCCGAAAATGCTCTGCTTCTGGTTCATGTGCATCGCAACGAGCACGTTTTCTAAAACGGACATCTCCTTGAAGAGACGAATATTCTGGAACGTACGCGCGACACCCAGCCTGGTGACCCGGTCCGGCGTCAGCCGCATGACCTGCCCATAATCACCCTGATGCTTGCCTTTATAGGTCTCCGCCATCTTGCCGTGCGGGAAATTCTCGATCACGCGCATGCCGTTGATGTTGACAGCGCCGTTGGTCGGTTCGTAAACGCCGGTGACCACGTTGAACGCCGTCGTCTTGCCTGCACCGTTCGGTCCGATCAGACCGATGACTTCATTTTTGCGGACCTCCAGATTCAGATTGTCCACCGCGACGACCCCGCCGAACTGCATCGTGATGTCGGAGAGCTTTAATACTACATTGTTTGCCATATTACTTCCCCTCCTTTTCGAATACGACCACGTGGTCATAGACCGGCAGCGGTGTGAACAGCGGTTTACCTGCTTTGGCTGCCGCCTCGCCCTGCGCCTTCTTGTGCGTTGCTGCCGCATGCGCCGCTTTTTTCGCCGCGCGTTCCGCTTTCTTCTCCGCGCGTTTCAGCTTGCGCTCTGCCGGCCACGCCTTAAGACGCTGCGGCAGGGTACGGAAAAAGCGCGCGATGCCGTCCCACGAAAGCTCGCGGTTGCCCATGATGCCCTTCGAGAAGAAGAGCACGACCAGCATGATCAGCACCGCGAAAACAACCTTGCGGAAGCCCGCGTGCATCAAGGGGGACTCAATGCCCAGCCATTTGCCCTGGTCGAGTCCTCTGAGCAGCCATTCGTTCAGGCCGATGAAGATAAAGGAGCCCATGACGGAGCCGGAGATGGAGCCGATGCCGCCGATGACGACGATCAGCAGGATTTCATAAGTCATATTGGTTGTAAACGCGTCTGAGGCGGCATTGTTCTGGAACATCGCCAGAAGCGATCCTCCTACGCCCGCGAAGAAGGAGGAGATCACGAACGCCAGCTCTTTGTGCTTGAACAGATTGACGCCCATCGCCTCCGCCGCGATTTCATCGTCGCGAATTGCCTGGAAAGCTCTTCCGTAGGTGGAGTTGATCAAAAGGACGATCAGCGCGACGCACAGCCCCGCGAAAATGACCGGAAACAGCGCCGTTTCGTAGGTCACGAAATTACGCAGAATATTGGAACCGTTGGTGACCGGTCCCAGGGTGTTCCACTGGAAAAATGCTCTTAAAATTTCCGCGAAGCCGAGCGTCGCAATTGCCAGATAGTCGGACTTGAGTCTGAGTACCGGGATGCCGATCAGGAACGCAATGCCTGCCGTCAAAAGTCCCGCGAAAAGAATCAGCAGGAACATGCCGAGATATTGTCCGAGGAAGCCGCCGAAGCTGCCTTCGCCGCCCAACGCGTTCATCAAAATCTCCGGAATGGAGAACTGCAGCACGCCGCCGTTAAAATACTGATAGACTGCTTCATGATCTGCTGCCGGAATCGCAAAAATCGCGTAGGCGTAAGCGCCGATCAGCATGAAACCCGCCTGTCCGAGCGAAAAGAGTCCCGTAAACCCATTCAGAAGGTTCATCGACACGGCGATCAGCGCGTAAATAGAGCCTTTTTCAAGTACCTTCATCAGCATACTCCATTTAGATGTTGGCATGATGAAGGAATCGCCAAGATATACTAAAATCAGAAACACCGCGATTGCGATGATACTGCAGGCAGTTTTTGTTTTTTTCGATAATGTCTGTTCCATTTCTGCCCCTCCCTATACCTTGTTGATGTTTTTTTCGCCGAAGATACCGGTTGGCTTCACCATCAGAATGACAATCAGCAATACGAACGTAAATGCATCGGAGAACGTCGTCAGTCCCGCGCCCTTCATGATGTTTTCGCAGATACCGATGACAAACGCGCCGACGACTGCGCCCGGAACGGAGCCGATGCCGCCGAATACCGCCGCGACGAACGCCTTGAGTCCCGGCATGGAGCCGGACATCGGATTGACGCCGGTGTAGTTCGAAAAGAACAGGACAGAGCCGACCGCCGCGAGGAACGAGCCAATGATGAAGGTCACGATGATGACCCTGTTGATGTCGATACCCATCAGCTCGGAGGTTTCAAAATCACGCGATACCGCGCGCATCGCCATCCCGATCTTCGTGTGGTTGATCAGCATAACCAGCGCGAATACCAGTGCGATCGTCAAAATCGGTGTGATGACCGTTACCATCTTGGTGTGCGCACCGAGTACGGTCACGGTTTTCTGCAGGAACGGGATGGACGGGTAGGTCTTGGTCAGACCGCCGGTCACATACAGGGCGATGTTCTGCAGGAAGTAGGATACGCCGATCGCCGAGATCATGATCGACATTCTCGGCGCGGAGCGCAGCGGACGATAAGCCACTTCTTCGATGGTGCAGCCCAAAGCCACTGTAAAGATAATCACAACGATCACGCTCAGCCAGATCGGCAGTGCGGATACCAGATAGATCATAACCAGACCTGCCATCATGAACATGTCGCCGTGGGCGAAGTTGATCAGTCTGAGGATACCGTATACCATCGTATAGCCGATGGCGATCAGTGCATACTGTCCGCCTACGGAGACGCCCGCAAGGATATATGGCAGCCATTTCGCAAATAATTCCATGTAATAACCTCCAATTCAAGGATGCAGCGAGAAAATATCGCAGGCGATATCCCCACGCGTAATCATAAAAGACAGGGCGTTTAGACAAAAATGCCCTCTCCTTTATGATTTTTGTCTCGCAGCTTTGTTCAAATGATGTACCTTCGGTTGACAAAGGTATTCCCATAATAACACGATAAGCGGGAGGGAAAGCCCTCCCGCTGTATGCCTCTCATCAATCTTTGCTATGTACCTAGGCATGCTGCTCTGCTTGATTGCAAAAGCAAATCGTACTATGTGGTTTTATCCTTCGATCGACTGGGTCTTGACATATTCCCATTCGCCGGTTTCGGTGTTGCAGTGCTTAACAACCGCTTCGTTCTTTTCCGCGTCGCCGTTCTCGTTGAACTTGACGGTGCCGCATACGCCGTTTTCATAAACCACGTTCGGAAGTGCCGCCAGAACGTCTGCCGGATCTGTAGAGCCTGCTGCCTTGATCGCTTCCAACGCTACGAAGTACGCGTCATAACCCATCGCGGATACCGCCGCGATCTGGTCGTTGCCGTTGTTGTTCGCCTTCGCGGTGGAATTAGAGTTAATCCATTCCTTGATGCCGTTATCGAATTCCGGGTTTCCGCCTTCTTGATAGAAGGTCGTTACGTTCAGTTCGATATTTTTACCCTTTGCCGCTTCCAGAACAACGTTGGAGTCCCAGGTGTCGCCTGCCAGAATCGGCATATCCAGTTTCTGTGCTTCTGCCTGGTCGATGATCAGCGCAGCTGCTTCGATGGATACCGGGGAGTAGAATACGTCGCAATCTTTCGCTTTTGCGTTCGCAACATAGGATGTGAAGTCAGAATTTCCTTTTGGGAACTGCTCTTCCACAACTTTGCCGCCGAGCTTTTCAAACGCTTCTACGAAGTATTTTACCAGACCTACGGAGTAGTCGTCGCCGAGCTTGGATAAGCAGTAAGCCTTTCTTGCGCCGTTCTCATAAGCGAAGTTTGCAAGAACGGTACCCTGGAACGGATCCAGGAAGCAGGTACGGAAGTATACCGGGTTGCCTTTGGTTACCTGCGGGTTGGTGCAGGTGATGCCGAGCGCCGGCATTCCTGCCTCTTTGAATACATCGCCTGCCGCGATGGATACCGCGGAGCCGTAGGAACCGAGAACGATGGACACGCCGGAGGATACCAGGTTCTGCGCGGCTGTGATGCCCTTTGAGTTGTCGGACTCGTTGTCAGCAGTCACCAGCTCAACCTTATAAGTTTCTCCGTTGATGTCAACGGTCGGCTGTACCTTGTTCGCATACTGCACGCCGAGCGTTTCCTGTTTGCCGCCTGCGCCGTTTTCGCCGGAAGCCGGTTCAAATACACCGATCTTGACAGTGCCCGCGTATTCGCCGCCGTCTGCACCGCCGTTGTCATCGCTGGAGCCGCAGCCCGCCGCGAACAACGCAAAGACCATGATCAATGCCAAAAGTAAAGCAACTTTCTTTTTCATGTTTGATTTCCTCCTTATTTGAAAATGCAAGATTTTCTCAAATGTACATGTGTAAAAACATTATACCCTTTCCCGTACTGTATTGCAATGTTTTTTTGCTATTTTTTATCGTTTTGAAACAAATTTTGATTATTTTTTGTGTACTGCTCAACAAGATTTTGTTTTTGAGAACAAAAAAGCCCCGATTTCGGGGCTGTGACATACTTTTTTATTCCACAAGGTCTGTCGCACCATCAGGTTAGCTTTTGCTTACCCGCCTTACATGCGTAGTCCTTGCATTTGCTTGCTATTCCGGCTGTCTGAGCCCGAGCGCATGGCTGACCGGCAGAGAAAAGACGATCGACTGCGCCTTGCTCTCAAGACCCGCCTGGTCCATGATGGCTTTCATGATCGCGTTCCTGCCCTGTGCCGGTGCGACCAGCAGATGGATCTCCTTTTCGGAGGCGATCGAAAAGCCGAAGAACTTTTCGGTATACTCCGCGCCGGTTCCCTTTGCCTTAATCACAGTGCCGCCGCCTGCGCCCGCACTGCGCGCCGCGTCCATGATCATATCGCTGTAGCCTTCATTCGCAACTACAAAAATCAGTTCGTAATCTGTCTTGATGGACATTCTTTCTATCCTTTCTGCCGCTTCCAGGCTCTTGTTCGTTTCCAACGTCTGTCCGTCCAGCATGTATTCCAGACTGCGCTTGCCGCCGATGCTGTTCAGCGGTACAGTCACCGCAATGCCGTTGCCGGGAATATCGATATACATCTTCCGTTTCAGATGCCTGAGCAGCGCGCTCAGACCCGCATGGGTGACAACACCGAAGATGATGCTTTTCTCGGCAGGACTCAGATACAGATATTCGAGAATTTCCCGCGGCGCCGTACCCTGTCCGAGCACAATGTCCGTCGTAAACACATTGCACTCCTGAAACAGTTTGATTGCCGTTTCGGTCTTTTCGCGGTCTGTGATCGTAATGACTAAATTTAATCCGTCCATGGCAATCCTCCTTACAGTTCTATAATGTCGTCGTCGGTGTAGGCTTCAATCTTAGCCTGCACACGTTCTCTGGCTTCGCTTTCCCTGCGCGTGCGGAATTTGTATTCCACGCCCAGAAGCTGGATGGTGATCAGCGGGGTCATCGCAACCATCGCGACCACGCCGAATGCGTCGCTGACGATCCGCTCCGGTCCGCCGATCGCCTCGCAGGCACCCATCGCAAACGGCAGCAGGAAGGTCGCCGTCATCGGACCGGATGCTACGCCGCCGGAGTCAAAGGCAATCGAAGTAAAGATCTTCGGCGTGAAAAAGCTCAGTCCCAGCGCCAGTACATAGCCGGGCACCAAGAAGTACATGACCGAAATGCCCGTCAGTACGCGGATCATCGCCAGCCCCAGTGAAGTCGCAACGCCGATAGACAGGGAAAGCTCCATCGCGCGCGCCGGAATGCTGCCCGCCGTCAGATCCTCAACCTGCTTGTTGAGGACATGTACCGCCGGCTCTGCCTTGACGATGAAATAACCGATCAGCATCGCAATCGGAAGCAGAATCCAGTTAAAACTCTTGCTGCCGATCAGATTGCCGATGTAGTTGCCCACCGGCATGAACCCGACATTGACGCCGGTCAGAAAGAGCACCAGCCCCACATAGGTGAAAATCAGACCCACGCTGATACTGATCAGCGGTTTCTTCGGCATTTTGATGTAAAATGTATTGAACAGGAAAAAGAACGCCACGATCGGCGCTAAGGCAATCGCCACCTCTTTCGCGTAGTGCGGCAGTCCATGCACAAACAGCAGGATCATTTCCTGTGAATTTTCCATTTCCGGAATCTCGACCGGCGTATAAGCCGCTTCCGACGGATACATCAGACCCAGCACCAGTACCGCCAGAATCGGTCCGATGGAGCAGAGCGCAACCAGACCGAAGCTGTCGTTTCCGGCATGGCGGTCGCTTCGGATCGCCGATACACCGACACCCAGCGCCATGATAAACGGTACGGTCATCGGCCCCGTCGTCACGCCGCCGGAGTCAAAGGCTACCGCCCAGAAGTTTTTCGGTACGAGCGTAGCCAGACCAAAGACAATGATATAAAATCCGATCAGCAGGATATTCAGGCTGATCCCGAAGAGAATACGCAGCATGGCAATGACCAGAAACACGCCGACACCCAAAGCCACTGCCCCGATCAGGGCGGCGTTCGGGATATTCGGCACCTGGTTTGCCAGCACCTGCAGGTCAGGTTCCGAAATCGTGATAATGATGCCCAGCAAAAAGCTGACGAATACGATCAGCCAAACCTTCCTGGACTTGGTAATGCAGCTGCCGACCTTCGTACCGATCGGTGTCATCGCTGTGTCTGCACCCAGGGTAAAGAACGCCATGCCCACGATCAGCAGCACCGCCCCCATTAAAAAGGAAACGAGCATATTGTTGGGAATCGGCGCTACCGTAAAGCACAGCAGCAGCACAATGATGGTAATCGGAAGAACGGATGCGATAGATTCTTGAAACTTGTCGTGTAATAATGTCTGATGCCGCAAGGGTTACCTCCTTCTTAAATTGGTTATGATATACGATCTGCCATCTCCATTGTAGCACAATTTCCTTAGCACTTCCAGATAAAAAATTGCTAAAATCTCGAAAAAGTTCGAGTTTTTGATTTTTTCTATGATGAGACGTCGCAAAAATTTTTTTTATCTTCATGTTAACAACACAATGGATGTGGTATAATATGTGTACACAACAATAACAACAATCAAATGCAGATGACTAAAAATTTAGGGAGGTAACAAATTATGAAATGGGTATGTACAGTATGCGGTTATGTTCACGAAGGCGACCAGCCACCTGCAGAGTGTCCGGTCTGTCATGTAGGCGCTGACAAATTCAAAAAGATGGAAGGCGACATGACGCTGGCTGCTGAGCACGAATACGGCGTTTACGGCAAGACAGTCAAGAACAATCCTGATATCAAAGAAGAGGATAAGAAGTTCATCTTCGATCAGCTTATGGCTAACTTCCAAGGCGAATGCTCCGAAGTCGGCATGTATCTTTGCATGGCTCGCATCGCACACAGAGAAGGCTATCCGGAAATCGGTCTTTACTGGGAAAAAGCTGCTTACGAAGAAGCAGAACACGCTGCGAAATTCGCTGAATTATTAGGCGAAGATTTAGAACCGAACATGAAAGCTACCACCAAGGACAACCTCGCTTGGAGAGTTGACTGTGAATTCGGCGCGACCGCAGGTAAATTCGACCTCGCAAAGGTTGCAAAGATGAACAACCTCGACGCAATCCACGACACCGTACACGAGATGGCACGCGACGATACGGCCGATGGCAAGAGCGTGCGACTTACGTGGCAAGCTACGCGCGACACGCTGGAAACGACTGCAGCACCGAACG
>UQMQ01000019.1 GCA_900542245.1 uncultured Eubacteriales bacterium | reverse complement strand
GGCGGGCACGCGATGGCTTTGAAAACTGCGGCAGGCTTGCGTGTGGCGCTGCCTGTGAGGGTACCGGCGGGGCGGTCAGCCGCGATGCCGCCGCTTTGACGCCTGCGGGCGGCATTTGGATTTTGGATGAGCCGCCGCAGGCGCAGTGGCAGCGCAGCGATGTGCTCGTCTGTGTCGTCGATCCGCTGCCTGCGAGGGTGCTGGCAGGACTTGCGCGGCATCACTGCCTGCGGGCAGAGCAAAAAGAACGAGAGAGCCGCGGCGAGCATTCCCTGCTGTGGGTCATGAACAAGGAGAATCCGGCAGTCGACAGGCGAGAGCTGGAGAGATTTCTCAAGATCCGCTTTGACGCCGCGCTGCCTCTCCTGCCGACGGAATTCTTTTATCAGGCTGCGTACCAAGAGATGCCATGGATTCGGAGTTTATACGCCAAAGAAACTCTTTTCCAAAAACGCGACGCCAAGACCGATGACTTCCGCGACGCCATAGAAACGCTTTCTTCGGCAATTTTCTCCAGATTACCACAATTTGTTATTTAATTTTCTGTCAAAATGATGTATAATGTTCTTGTCACAGCACAAATATCACATATCAAAGGGGAACTCATGATTACATTTGACCATGTAACGAAGAAATATCGCACCAACATCGGTTTGGACGATGTCAGCGTGCATATCCATAAAGGCGACTTCGTATTTCTGGTCGGGCCGAGCGGCGCCGGCAAGTCAACGTTTATCAAGTTGATTCTGAAAGAGATCGATGCGGATGAGGGAACGATCCAGGTCGGTGATTTTACGGTCACTGAACTGTCGAACAGGGAGATCCCGCAGTTTCGCCGTAAGGTGGGGACGGTGTTCCAAGATTTCCGTCTGCTGCCAAAAAAGACAGTATTTGAGAATGTAGCGTTTGCCATGGAGGTACTGCATAAGACTCCGCGGCAAATCCGCAAGCAGGTGCCGCAGATTCTGAGTCTGGTGGGCATTAGCGACAAGGCACATAAATATCCGGATGAGCTCTCGGCAGGCGAACAGCAGAGAGTCGCGATCGCGCGCGCGATCGTCAACAATCCGGCGGTTCTGATCGCGGACGAACCGACCGGAAATCTCGATCCGCATACCGCATGGGAGATTATGGACTTACTGGACCAGATCAATCTGCGCGGCACGACGATCGTCATGGTCACGCATGCCAAGGACATCGTCGATAAGATGCGGAAACGTGTCATTGCCATTGAAAAGGGTAAGATCGTCCGGGATTCTGCCGGACAATACGGCTACGCAAAAGGGGGTATGCAGGATTGAGCAGTTTATTGTACAACATCAAGCAGGGATTCCTGCAGATTTTCAGAAATCGCGGCATGAGTCTGGCGTCGATTTTTTCGATTCTGGCGATGCTGCTGATCCTCGGTCTGTTCTTTGTGATTACGGTCAACATCAACCTGTTTACGGAAGTGGTCAAGCAGGACTATGACCAGGTGGAAGTGTTCCTGCTCGACGGTACGTCCAAGGCGAAAGCCGAAGAGCTGATCACGCAGATCAAAGCACAGCCGGGCGTCACCGACGCGGCTTATCGCAGCAAGGATGAGGCGCTTGAAATCATGAAGGAACGCTGGGGCGAGAGCGGCTATCTTTTGGACTCGCTCGGCAAGAATCCGCTGCCGGCCTCAATCCTGATCAGCGTGGACTCACTGGAGAACGCGGGGAATATTGCAGCCTATGCGGGTAGTCTGGACGGTATCGATGACGTGCAGTACTATCAGGAAACCGTCGAGAAGCTGACGAAGATCACGAATTTCCTGCAGATCGGGGCGCTGATCATCATGGGATTTTTGGTCATCGTTTCGGTTGTAGTCGTTTCCAACACGGTTAAACTGACGGTATTTGCCAGAGCAAAGGAGATCGCCATCATGAAATACGTCGGCGCGACCAACTGGTTCATTCGCGGACCGTTTCTGGCGGAGGGCATCATCATCGGTGTGCTGGCAGCCTTATTATCGACCGGCTGCATCGCACTGATCTATGACCGCATGATCGACGCCGTCGGCACGCAGGTGCTGGCGATCGTATCCTGTCCGCTGATCGCAGTCAGCTACATGACGAAGAACTTAGTCGTGATCTTTCTAGCGCTGGGGGCCAGCATCGGTGCATGGGGCAGCATCATTTCCATGAGAAAATTCCTGGATACTTAGAGCGCGGTGCCATAAAACGGTCGATGCGCGGCATGCAAGCGTGACGCGGCGCAGCCGGTCTTAGAACGGTGCGTTGGGTGCATCGGCAGACAAGTTCTGTGTACCAAGACAAGAGCTAGGACCACTATGACAAAACATAGAAGATAAAGAAAAAAGATACAAAGGGGAAATGAGATGAAGTTACATAGGAGGAAATCTTTCATTCTGACAATAGCGGTCATCTTTACGCTGAGCATGCTGAGCAGTGTCTTTGCGTTTGCGGCGACCGAGAACGAGCTGCGCAACAATCTGGATGACGTAGAATCCGCACAGGACGAACTGAGCAGACAGATGACGCAGCTTTCCAAGGACATCAAGTCCCTGCAGAGCGATGTCGATGCCCTGAACGCCAAGATCAGCAAGACATCCACGGAGATTACGCAGACGGAAACGAAGATCCAGAAGAAAGAAGAGGAGATGCAGTCTCAGGAAAACAATCTCAATAAGAGACTGCGGGTCATGTACAAGAACGGCTCGGTCGGCTTTATCGATGTGCTGCTCGGTTCCAACAGCATTTCGGAATTTGTTTCCAATGTCGGCATGATCCAGAAGATATACCAGAACGACATGGACGTTCTGGAGACCTTGAAACGAGAGCATGAAGAGCTGGAGAGGATTAAGGCCGGTCTGAAAAGCAAGAAAGCAGAGCTTGCACAGCAGAAGCAGGAAATGGCAGACGAAAAGGTCAAACTGGATGCCAAAAAGAAGGAGCTCGAGAAGCAGGAGGACGAACTGCAGGCAGAGGCTGACCGCCTGACGGCCGAGATCGTCAAGCTGATGGATAAGAGCAGCCCGTTTGTCGGCGGCACCTTTACCTGGCCTTGCCCATCGAGCCATTATATCACTTCGTCCTTCGGCAATCGTCTGCACCCGATCCTCAAGACCTGGAAGTATCATACCGGTGTGGATATCGGTGCGTCCAGCGGCAAGGACATTCTGGCAGCTGCGTCCGGCAAGGTTATCATGGCAACGACCTACGGCGGTTACGGCAACTGCGTGATGATCGACCACGGCGGCGGGATCGTAACGCTGTACGGACACGCGTCCAGGCTCTGCGTGAGCAACGGCGCGGTGGTCAAGCGTGGCGATGTGATCGCGAAGGTCGGCTCCACAGGCAGATCGACGGGACCGCATCTGCATTTCGAAGTGCGCAAGGACGGCGCTTACGTCGACCCGATGAGCTACTTCTAAAACGCTTCCGAGGAAGGATGATTATGCAGTTAAGCAGTACATTAACAAAATTGTTACATCAGCGCGGCATCACAGGAGAGGACGAGATCGCAGAGTTCCTCTCCCAAAAGCCGCGCAGGACGTATGACCCATCCCTGCTTGCAGACGCAGATGCGGGGGTGGATTTTATATTGCAGGAAATCGAAAAGGGCTCCCGCATCTGCATCTACGGTGATTACGATGCGGACGGCATTACGGCGACCAGCCTGATGCTACATGTCCTGCGGTATCTGGTGCCGCCGGAGCGTGTGGGATACTATATCCCATCGCGCTTTGAAGAGGGCTACGGACTGAACCGGGAAGCACTCGGTCAGATTGCCGAGCGCGGTTATCAAGCAGTTATCACAGTCGACTGCGGCAGCGTATCTGCCGCAGAGGTCGCCTACGCGAAGGAGCTGGGGCTTGCGATTCTGGTGACCGACCACCATACGATCACCGACCGCATGGCGGACTGCCTGCTGGTCAACCCGAAACGCGCCGATTCCGGCTATCCGTTCCGCGAGCTCTGCGGCTGCGGTGTCGCCTTTAAGATGGCGCAGCTCCTGCAAAAACGCTGCGGACTCCCCAAGCATGTGCTCAGCGAGGTGCTGGACCTGGCAGCCATCGGCACGATGGGCGACATCATGCCGCTTTTGGACGAAAACCGGACCATCTGCAAATACGGTATGCAGATGATCAACAGCGGCAGCCGCTACGGGCTGCGCAAGCTTGCCGAGGGCGCAGGACTTACGCTCGGACATATTTCTTCAGAGAACATCAGCTTTGTGATCGTGCCGCACCTCAACGCCACAGGACGCATGGAGGATGCTTACCCGGCGGTCCGGCTGCTGACAGCCAGGGAAGACGATCCGGAAGTGCCGAGCATCGTGGAAGATCTGCTGCGCAAGAACAAAGAGCGCAGACGGCTTCAGCAGGAGACCTTCGAGGCGTGTACGGCAGACTTGATTCCGGAGGACTTTATCCTGATCCGTTCGGAGCATGCGCACGAGGGAATTGCGGGCATTGTAGCCGGCAAGATCAAAGAAACCTATAACCGCCCGACGGTGATCGTGACCCCATCCGGTGAGGGGAAACAGTACCTCAAGGGCACCGGCAGGAGCATCGAGGGTGTGAATTTATATGCGCTGCTCAAGCATCACGAGCATCTGTTTGAAAAATTCGGCGGTCACGCGGGCGCATGCGGTTTTTTGATGCCCGCAGAGCACTTCGACGCATTGCGTGAGGGCTTGCTGAACGACATGGCGGCTCTGCTTGCAGAAAATCCGCAGCTTTTCGAAAAGCATTATGACGCAGATCTGGATCTGCCGTGCAGTGCGCTGACCATTCCCTTCGCGGAGGAACTGGAGCTGCTGGCGCCGTTCGGCAACCAAAATCCAAAACCGCTGCTGCGCGTGCGGAACGTGCGTATCAGCCGCAT
Source organism: uncultured Eubacteriales bacterium (assembly GCA_900542245.1). GTDB lineage: Bacteria > Bacillota > Clostridia > Peptostreptococcales > Anaerovoracaceae > CAG-238. The sequence continues at coordinate 18,033 of UQMQ01000019.1, read as the reverse complement.
TCGTCCGCTCGGTACCGAGGGGAAGCATGTGGGATTCTCCATCGCTGACCACAGCGGCTGCGAAATCGCCTGTGTGCTGTTCAACAAGGCAGAACGCTATATGGAACTGCTGCGCAGCGGTTATGCCGATGAAGTCCTCGGCAGCTTAGAATGCCGTACCTGGCAGGGTCGCAAGCAGCTGCAGTTCATGGTAGAGGAAATTTTGTAAGATTGATTTGACGAGATCGGAAAAGCGAGGTATAATACTTTTATACGGTAAAGCTTTGCAAAGCGACGGGTGCGCGGAGGCGGCAGTGCGGCAGCGTGGTGTATGCGCAATGCTGCATAAAGAAGGAGACGGATATGGCATACGAATCGAAGTTTAAAAAAGAAGATATCGATGAATTGTTTGAGGCAGTGCTGACCCTGCGGGATTTGGAGGACTGCTACCGTTTCTTTGAGGACATCTGTACGATCAACGAAATACACGCGATCGCGCAGCGCCTGCAGGTCGCGAAGCTGCTTTCCGAAAAGAAAACCTACAGTGAGATCGAAGCAATTACCAACGCCTCCACCGCGACGATCAGCCGTATCAACAAATGTCTGGTCTACGGGGCGGACGGCTATCAGAGAGTTTTGGAGCGTCTCAAGGAAAAAGAAGAAGCATAGCGAGAAACATGCACGATAGGGACGCCGCAAGGTGTCCCTTTTTGATGAAAATATCGCCATGCGATATTTCCGGAATCATGATTCTCCAACTTCATCGCCAGCCGCGAGCGCGGGCTGTCAAACAGAAAGGGTGAGAGAGATGAAATACAGCATTTATATTTATGAGGGAGATCTGTCATCTCCGGAGTTGCGAGAAAATTTGATGACAGACGCAGTGATCGCCTACTGCGGCACGCACGACATCGGATATGCGGGGATTACCGTCGAGCGTGCGGAGAAGGGCAAGCCTTACATCTACGGTACCGCGGAGCCGGTCTACTGCAATGTTTCACACAGCGGCAATCTGTGGATCGCCATCGTCGGCCCGGGCGAGTGCGGCATCGACCTGCAGCGCGTGACAGACTGCAAATTTGAACAGATTTCGCGCCGCTATTTTTCTCCGGACGAGCAGGAATATATCCGAACCTACGGCATGAGCGGATTCTTCCGCCTCTGGGTCAGACGGGAGGCTTTCGGCAAGTTTACCGGAGAGGGCTTTTACGGACAGAAGCCGGCCTTCGTGGATGCGGACGGCAGACTGATCGACTGGGTAGAGGAGGGCTTCCTCAAGGATCTGCCGATCGCTGATGACATTATCTGCACTTATTGTACCGGCAGAGAGGAAGACGATATCGAGTTTTTCGGCTGATGTGGCTGATGTGGCTGACGGTACGGAGCAGGCTGTGCAGCGTATGAGAGGATCTATATCTATGGAAGAAAAAAAGGCAGAAAGGCGCAGATGTTCCGCGTCTGAGGCGGCGATGCGCAAGCTGTCGGCGCGCATGCGGACAGAGCAGGAGATCCGGGATATCCTCAAACGGGCGGCGTACGATGATGAAGAGATCGAAGCTGCAATCGCAGAGCTTGTTGGCTATGGCTATCTGAATGACGAACGCTATTGCGGGGAATACTTCCGGTATGCGAAGCTGAAAGGCAGGGCGGACAGACGCATCGTGCAGGAGCTGACGGCCAAAGGTATCTCGGCAGAGCTTGCACGTAATATCATCGAGGAGCTGCGGGCGGCGGAGATGCAAGACGGCAGCGAGATGGCGGCGGACCGCGATGCGGCGCTGCTTGTCGCACGTAAGATGCTGCGTGGGCAATGGGAAGACGGCAAGGCCGCAGACGATAAATTTCTTGCGCGCGTCGGGCGCAGGCTGGCAGGTCTGGGCTATGACGGCAGCGTGATTTACGACATTTTAGGAAAGTTGAGACAGGATGAGAGAGACAGAAGAGAAGCAGAGCGATAGAATAGAAGCAGAACAGGCATTGGAAACAGCACAAGAGGCTGCGGACGAGGAACCTGCGCCTGAGGAAGCTGCAGATCAGTTTCAGCGTACGCGCAGGCTGATCGGCGCGGAGGCTTTGCAGCGCCTGCATGCTGCGAAGGTGCTGGTGTTCGGCGTGGGCGGCGTGGGCGGCTATGTCTGCGAAGCATTGGTGCGCGCGGGCGTCGGGCAGATCGACATTGTGGATAAGGATGTGGTCGACATTACGAATCTGAATCGGCAGATCATCGCTACACACGATACCATCGGTCAGCCGAAAGTGGAGGTCTGTGCGGCGCGCATGCGCTCCATCAATCCCAAGGTCAAGGTCAAGGCGATGCAGTGCTTTTATCTGCCGGAACGGGCGGCGGAGTTTTGCTTCGGCGACTATGACTATATCGTCGATGCCATCGATAACGTGACGGCGAAGATCGACCTGATCTGCCGCGCCAAGGCGGCAGGCGTGCCGATCATTTCCTCCATGGGGACCGGCAACAAGCTGGATCCGGGACGATTCCGGATCACGGATATCGAAAAGACAAAGGTCTGTCCACTGGCTAAGGTGATTCGCAAGGAGCTCAAAAAACGCGGCGTGCGCGGCGTACAGGTGCTCTATTCGGAGGAAGAGCCCGTCAAGACAGGCATGCGAACGCCTGCAAGCATCAGCTTTGTGCCTTCTGCGGCAGGACTGATGATCGCAGGCGAGGTGGTCAGATATTTTTCAGACCGGTGAGATCGAGGGGCTCTGCGAGCTCCTTTTGTATTGCAGCGAGCATCGCCTCGCTATCGTCAAAAGCGGCGTAGAGCCTGCGGCATGCCGGCTTCATGAAACCCTGCGCGATGGTCTCATCCAGCAGGCGAAGCAGCGGGTCATAGTAGCCGTTCAGATTGAACAGCATGATCGGCTTATTCATACGGCCGAGCTGCTTGAGCGTGAGAATTTCGAAAAATTCCTCAAACGTGCCGATACCGCCGGGCAGCACGATGAAAGCATCCGCATGGTCCTCCATGAGCTGCTTGCGCTCGCGCATGGTCTCCGGATAGAGAAACTCGCTGCAGTCCTTTTGGAGGATACCGGGCTTGTCGAAAAATTTCGGGGCGATCCCCAGACTGTAGCCACCCTCTGCGATGACACCGCGTACCGCGGCGCCCATCAGGCCCTGGGCGCCGCCGCCGAAGACCAGACCGAAGCCGCGCTTTGCCATCGCGCGGCCGAGCGCCTCCACAGGCGCGAAATAACTGTTGTCGATATCGGGGCTGCTTGCCCCGTAAATGCAAATGTTCATAGATGATAGATCCTTTCTGTGACTGTAAACGCGCGATACGTGCGATCGTCTGTACTGCTAAAATTATAGCGGACAAAGCGCAGCTCCGCAAGGGAAGAAAACAGAAACAGAAGGAAAATAAGCGGATCGTTTTTCGTCAGCTGCGGCGTGGAAGACTTGGCGCTGAGGAAACGATGCTGACAGAACAGGAGAAAACAGATGAAAGGCAGCCGAAAAAGCAGAAGTGCGATAAGGGAAAAATGCGGCATGACTGAAAGCGCGAAGCAAACAGGCAACGCGAACGGAAAACGAGGGCAGAGACGGCTTGCGGCAGCTGGAATCCTTTTGCTGCTTGTGAGCTTCATGCTGTCGCCGTTTTCCAAATATATCCTGAGCCTCAGCGTCATGTCCGTTTACAGCGGCATGCACGAACGACAAAGCATTATGCACGAAAAGGGCATCGAGCTTGCGATACCGGGCGGCAGCGCGACCAAAGAAACGGACTGGTACCCCTTTGTGATGACCTTCAATCCATCAGAGGTAAGCTTTTGCCGATTTATCGGAGAAACGAATCGTAAATTGACGATCTTGTATAATTTTCCTGCCTTCGATCTGCGCTGGGGCAAGGGCTGCAGCCGCTTATACGATCCAACATCGCCTTATTACAATGCGTTCTACGGGGCGTATCTGGTGACAGATGTCGCGGACGTATCGGAAAAGGGCTACACTTCCCTGACAGATGCCGCGGACATATCGGAACCCGAACGGCAGGAAGGCGTTGCTGCCGGAGAGGCTGTTTCGCGATGCGGGTTTGATGCCCCTGCGTGCGCAAGTGCGTCTGATACTGACCTCACTTCAGCAGCAGTGGAACGCGCGCGCACCTTTCCTGCCGGCGCGAAGCTTTCAAACAGAGCACGACCGCCGTTCGGCTTTCGCGCGGACGGCAGCCTCGATCTTGCCAAAACAGGATTGGTGCCGCAGTATGATTTTGAACAGCTTGTGCTGCGTGACTTTGGTCTTCGCGCGCAGGATATGCAGTTTGACTGGACAGTCCGGGAAGTGCGGACAGTGGACGGATTTTTGGGCTATGACGGCTGGAGCTGCGTGAATGCCGACATGACGGTGAGCGGCGCCTTTCACCACGCGGACAGCTTCCGCCAGTCCTATCTGCAGTACGGAACGCCTAAATACGATGCGATTGCAGGCGGCGATTTTGCACCGGTCACGATGTACGGCAGAGTCTATGCCCGTTACTTTGCGGAATGGGAGAGCAGCGTGTTCTTCTATGTGATGGCGCCGTCGTGGGAAGTGGTCGATAACTGCGACCAACAGATCTTGCGAAAAAGCAAGCTGCGGTAAATCACTTTATCTGCAGCTTGCCTGCTTCTGTCTTTAGCCAAATCTCTTTGCTATCTGCCGTAGTGGTATCAATCATTGCTACAAAATTGCGCGTTCCCAAAAAAGTCGGGGTAGTGTATTCATAAAGCGTATAGATCTAAATCTTCGGAAACTGAACCGAATCGTAGAATGTGGGTTCACACACGAAGAAATTTTCAAAGCTGCGAATAGTAGACTAGGATGGTACAAAAGAAGCGGAATGTATGCAGCGCTGATTGTGAAGATATCTTGAAAAATCAAACGACTTCTTGACATGTAAGCGTCGGCTAACTATAATAAATATGAAGAGTTAGCCAATGCTTACACGCTGCGGTTAGCTAAAACAAACCGAGCATAGCAAGGAGGAATATGGTATGAAAAAAATGAAAGACGTAAAATGGGACAAAGTAGGATTATTCGCAGGCGGTGTTCTGTTTGGAACCGCAGGACTGAAGGTTCTCAGCAGTGACGATGCAAAGAAGGTATATACCCATACCACAGCAGCGGTTCTCCGCGCGAAGGAAACCGTCATGAGAACTGCGACGAATGTCAAGGAAAACGCCGATGACATTCTGGCAGACGCAAAGGTCATCAATGAAGTTCGCGCAGAAGAGGCGGCTGCAGCAGTCGTAGAAAATTGTGATGCTAAGGCAGATGCATGCTGCGCAGAATCTGAAAAGACAGAAGGCAGCTGCAATGAAATGTAAGGTTCTTCACGAAAGTAAGGGCAGACTTCGGGTCCGCATGGCGTGCGGTTATATGCGCCTTGCGGATGCCGATGTACTGGAATATTATCTGAGGAATATTCCCGGCGTGTGGGAAGTCAAGGTATATGACCGCACCTGCGATGCTGTTGTGCAGTATCGCGGCGGCGCAGAAACGCGCGGCGAGATCTTGCGTGCATTGGCGGCTTATGATCTGGCAGAGGCGGCAGAGGTCGGTTTGGTACCGGAGCATACCTCCAGAGCACTGAATCGCGAATTTCAGGATAAACTGGTATTCACGATAGCGAAACGCTGTGTGATCAAGGTGATTTTTCCGGTACCGCTGCGGACAGCGATGACGTTCTGGCGTTCAGCAGGCTATATCAAGAGCGGACTGCGCACGTTATGGAAGCGCGAGCTGACTGTCGACGTACTGGACGCGACGGCGATCACCGTTTCCATGCTACAGGGCAATTTCGATACGGCTTCTTCTGTCATGTTCATGCTTCGTCTGGGCGAGATCCTCGAAGAATGGACGCATAAAAAATCCGTTGCAGATCTGGCAGGTGCGATGTCGCTGCAGGTAGATAAGGTCTGGATCCGCGATGGGGAACAGGAAGTCCTGGTTCCGATCGGAGAGGTCAAGGCGGGCAATCTGATGGTCGTTCGCATGGGCAATGTTATCCCGCTGGACGGCAAAGTCGTTTCGGGGGAAATGACGGTCAATCAGGCCTCCATCACAGGCGAATCGCTGCCGGTCAGAAAGGAAGCGGGCAGCTATGTTTACGCCGGTACGGTGGCCGAAGAAGGACAGTGCGTCGTGTGTGTCGAAAAGACCATGGGTACCGGACGCTACGACAAGATTATCAACATGATCGAGGAGTCCGAAAAGCTCAAGTCGGAAACCGAAAACAAGGCCTCGGATCTGGCTGACAAGCTGGTTCCGTACACCTTGGGCGGCACCGTGCTGACCTATGCGCTGACGAGAAACATGACGAAGGCACTGGCGGTGCTGATGGTAGACTTCTCCTGCGCGCTCAAGCTTTCGATGCCGATCGCAGTGCTTTCGGCGATGCGTGAAAGCAGCCTCTATCACATTTCCGTCAAAGGCGGCAAGTTCATGGAGGCGGTCGCGCAGGCGGACACGATCGTATTCGACAAGACGGGCACTTTGACCTACGCAGCACCGAAGGTCGCGGATATCATCACCTTCGGCGGCAAAACCAAGGACGATATGCTGCGTCTGGCAGCCTGCCTGGAGGAACATTACCCGCACTCCATGGCAAATGCAGTCGTCAATGAGGCGAAGGCGAGAGGACTTTCCCATGAGGAATATCATTCCAAGGTGGAGTATGTGGTTGCACATGGCATCCAGAGTACAGTGGAAGGACAGAAGGTGGTGATTGGCAGTGAGCACTTCGTCTTTGAGGACGAAGGCTGTACGGTACCGGAGGGGGAGGAAAGCAAATTCCATGCGCTGTCCGGAGAACATTCCTACCTGTACTTGGCGATTTCCGGCGTGCTGGCGGCAGTGCTCTGCATTTCAGATCCGCTGCGGACCGAAGCAAAAGATGCCATCCAAGCGCTGCATGACTGCGGTATCAGGAATGTGGTCATGATGACCGGGGACAATCGGCATACGGCAGCAGCAATTGCCAAAGAGGTTGGCGTGGACGCGTTCTACGCTGAGGTACTGCCCGAGGATAAGGCAAACTACATTCGACAGGCACGCGAAGCGGGTCAGTGCGTGATCATGATCGGGGACGGTGTCAATGACTCTCCGGCACTGTCTGAGGCTGACGCAGGCATTGCCATCAATTCCGGCGCGGCGATCGCCAGAGAGATCGCGGATATCACGATTTCCTCGGAGAACCTCTTTGAAATCGTTGTCCTGCGGCGTCTGAGCATGGCGCTGATGAAACGGATTCACAGCAATTACCGCTTTATTGTCGCCTTCAATCTGATGCTGATCGGATGCGGTGTCGCAGGGGTGATGCAGCCGACCACTTCGGCACTGCTGCACAATATGTCGACACTGGGTATCAGTCTCAAGAGTATGACAAATCTTCTGGACGAACCGGAAGAACTGAAATAATCGTTTGCGGCGGGATCGCCCGTAAGCGAAGAAAGAAAAGATGGGGACCTCTTGTGCAGGCTGAGCAGCTTCGACCTGTGCGGCGGTCCTTTTTGTACTCTTTTGGACGCCGCACCCTTGCAAGTTTGCGCGGAATATAGTATAGTATAATAATAGCGCTGCCTTTTGCTCGAAAGGCAGTTGTTTTGATGAATAGGATCGCAGGACTTGCTGCGCGGCGCGCGGGGCGCCTGTGTTTTGAGAGGAGACAGCAGATGCAATTAAGGGAGAGAATCGAAGCTTGCAATGGCTGCGCGGCGTGCGTGGTCGGATGCAAATATGTATGTGTCAAGATGGAGGAAGCAGATGGCAAGGTCAAAAAACTGCCGCTCGTCGATGAAAACGGCTGCAGCAAGTGCAATGCCTGTATGCTGTTCTGTCCGTTATATAATCCGGTCGAGCTGCCGGTTTTCGAGGAATTCTACGCGTATGATCCGGTCTTTGCGGAGCGTGATATGCCAAAGCTTTATCGGGAAACCATGCGCAGCGTCAAGGCAGGGCAGCATACGGAATTTGTCGGTACGCTGTGCGAGATCGCGGCACTCAAATCGCTTTCCGGTGATAAGCTTAGACCAAATTTAATCATAAAACCGCTGTACTGCGATGAGGAAAAGCGGGCGCAGGACCCGGCTTGTGCAGTCTGTCGATTTTATCAGGAGGCTTAGTATTATGGCATATCAGAGTAAAAATTGTATCGGCTGTCCGGACGCAAAGAACGGTTGTCAAATGACCTGTCTAAAGGTGCAGCCTGCAAAGAAACAGGAGAAACGGTCCATGGTCGAGGTTGTGCAGGAGGCCTGCGAGATCTTCGGCAAATATGAGATCACCAAGGGCGAGCTTGCGCGTGCCGAAGAGCTTTGCGACAAGTTGAAAAACCAGAAAATAACCGTTTCGGTCATCGGACAGTTCAAGCGCGGCAAAAGTACATTGGTCAACGCGATTTTGGAGGACAAGATTCTTCCGGTCGGCATCGTGCCGGTCACCGCGGTCGTAACGACGATTGAATATGGCGAAAAAGCCGCGACGGTGCGATTTGACAACGGCATCGTCAAGGAGATCGGATTCGACGAGATGTCGTCATATATCAATGAACAGGAGAACAGCGACAACCATCTGGGTGTTTCGGAGGTGGAGCTGTACTGCCCGTCCCCGTTCCTGCAGAAAGGTCTGACCTTTGTGGACACGCCGGGCGTCGGTTCGGTACATCAGAAAAATTCCGATGCGGCCTATTCCTATGTCAAGGAGAGCGATGCTGTCATTTTCATGCTTTCGGTGGATAGTCCGATCAACCAGATCGAGATCGATTTCCTGCAGAATGCGAAAGAGTTCGCGTCCAAATTTTATTTTGCGGTCAATAAGATCGATACGATCGACGAGGCAGACCTTGCGGATTATCTGCACTATTGCCGCAATCTGATCTGCAAGCTGATGGGTGTATCCGAGATCCAGCTGTTCCCGGTCAGCGCGCGCAGCGGCGCAGGCATTGAGGAGCTCAAGGCCGTTATCGAGCAGGACTGCCGTACGACGGTCAGAGAGATTATTGAAACGTCTTCTAAACTCAAAATGCGCGATATCATCGAAAGCGCGCTGTCGCAGATCGTGCTCTACCGCACAGCGCTGAAGATGTCGATGGTCGAATTTGACGCGAAATTCAAGGAACTGAACGAATATTTCGTTGAGGTCAAGCAGGAGGCAGCGGAGTTCGCGGAGAACTTCAAGAGCAATCCGCGCATGCTGGAGGCGCATATGAATGACATCAAGAATCGTCTGTCGATGAAGGTCTCGGAGATGTTCGGCATTGAATACCATTATAAGATCAGTACGGTGGACTTTTTCCGCGGCGGCGCAGTCGCTGAGGACGGTAGCCGCGATCTGCGGGGCAGCTTTGCTGCCGCGGTGGACGCACTCTGCGAGGATCTGAATACGACGCTGCATACCATCTTCATGCACCATGAGGAAAACACCTATGTGGTCTGCAGACGTGTCAACGACCTGAACCGCTTGCTTCGTCAGCTGGTGCGCATGCGCAACGAGCTTGCGGATTAAGCATGTCGTGCGGCATCGCCGCCGCTACTGTTCTTGTCGGTTCCTTGCGGACAGGTATAAGGCACGCTTGCGCAGGAAAAAACAAAATACCAGGACAAAAAGTGCACATAATCAAAAAACAGGGTCTATGCCCTGTTTTTTGTGTGTCATGGATCCGCAGCGCATGCTCTGCGCGGTGCTAGGCCTGTGCAGTGTTCTCCGCGCCGTCCAGCAGCGGGAAGTAGCGGTCGTGATACTTGCGGTAGTACATATTGAATTCTTCGTCCTGACCGCTGTGCAGATATTTGGAGTAATCGTGCTGATTCTGTACAATCTGCGGTTCTTTTAGAAGCAAGGTATAGATGCCGATATTGGAGCACTGGTCGGAGATGCGCTCGATGTTGACAAGGATGTCAAGGAACATGATGCCGCCGTGCACCGTACAGTCTCCGTTGTGGAAACGCTCAATGTGATTGGAACGCAGCTGAGAGACGAGGTCGTCGATGACTTCTTCGACCGGCTCGATCTTTTTGGCCGCAGTGATGTCCAGCTTGGTGAAAGCCTTATAGGAATAATCGAGCACCTGCGCGATGGCCTCGCCAAGCACAGAGAGCTCCCGATGCGCATACGGTGAAAGCACGATGCCCTTGGTGTTGATTTCCGATGCGGCTTCGGCGATATTGGTTGCATAATCCCCAATGCGTTCAAACTCCGAGAAACACTGAATATAGTAGTTCAGCAGATTGCTGCTTGCGCCTTGCGGCACATGCGGCGAAAAGCGGATCATATAATTGTCGACCTTGTCCGCAAGGGTGTCGATAAAATCTTCATTCCGATCAATGTCCTGCACCGCATGTTCATCGAAATGACGAATGGTGCGGATGGAGGCTTTTACCCCAAAGATGGAGAGCGATGCCATCCTGCTGATGACGCTGCTGATACTGGAAAGCGCCAGTGCAGGGGAGGCAAACAGCTTTTCATCGAGCCGCTGGAGCTCTTCGTCGATGCCCGCTGCTTTGTTTTTGCCGTCCTTGATGACAAGCTTGGCCAGCTTTTCAAACTGCAGAGAAAACGGAAGCAGCACGACGGCTGAGAAAAGTCGGAACGAGGTATGCGCATTGGCGATGCCGCCGGAGGTGATTCTCGCATTCCAGATACCGTCGAGCACCCCTGCAGCGTGCAGGATCATGACAGTAACGATGACGAGGATCGATGCTGCAATATTAAAGAAAATATGGATCAGACCTGTCCGCTTGGCATCCGCTTTGGAGCCGATGGAGCAGACGATGGCTGTCGTAATGCAGTCGCCCATATTGACGCCGATGATGATGGCGTAAACCGAGCTGAAGGTCAAGGCGCCTGTGACAGATAAGGCCTGTAAAATACCGATGGTAGCAGAAGAACTCTGGATCAGGAATGCCGCGCCGGTACCGACCAGAAAGCCGAGCACCGGGGTGTCTGCCATGCGGATAAAGAGATTCGCAAAGGTCTCTGATTCGGACAGCGGCGCGACTGCCGCCGTCATGTTGAGCAGTCCGGTAAACAGGATGCCGAAGCCCATCGCGACCTTGCCGATGATGTCAGACTTGCTGGAATGCAGGGTCATGATCACCAGAATCCCGATGATCGCGGCGACCGGCGCCAGGGTTGAAGGCTTGAAGATATTCAGCCACGAGGAGGCATCTCCGTCGATGTCGAGCAGACGGATGATCTGCCCGGTCACTGTGGTGCCGACATTTGCGCCGAGGATGATGCCGATGGATTGTCTGAGTGAAAGGATACCCGCGCCGACCAGACCGGAGGTCAGGACGATGGTGGCTGTCGAACTCTGGATGATAGCCGTCACCAGAAGCCCCAGCAAAAATCCTGTCAGCGGATTATTCGCCACCTTTTCCATAAATTTTTTGAGTGCGCCGGAGGAACCCTGCTGCAGACCGTCCCCCATCAGCCGCATGCCGTAAAGAAACAGCGCAAGCCCGCCGAAGAGGGAGATAAAATCGAATACGTTCATATGTGTTTGCCTTCCTACTTACCTTTATGTCTTCTTGTAATGTTCTCTTGCAAATTACCCCAAATACTAGTGTACCTATAAAATCAGGAATAGCAAGGAAAGTTTATAATTTAACAAGAAAAAACGCCTTTTGCACGGTTTATCCGTTTTGGTTATCTGCTTCCGCGTTTTTTGCAGCAGTTTCCCGCTCGCGCGTGAGCTTGTCCAGATAGCTGACCCATTTGATGACCGCGCGCGGGTCCGGGCGCAGGTGCATATTGTAGAGCTGTTTCTTGTGATAGATGTCGAAATGCGCGGCGACCGAGGCAGGGAAGGCCTTGATATCCTCGGTTTTTTCAGTAAAGGCAAGCGGCTTGCCAAAGCAGGTGCCGGTATAGCGGATGACATCGCGGTCCATATAGATGCGACCTGCCCCTGCATTTTTATCCATATTGCCGTCCGGACCGACTGCAGCCAGAACGGTTTCGCTTTCCAGCGGTATAGCCAGGTCCAACAGGGATTCCTGCCAGAAGTACCAGTCGTTGATGTGCGTAAACGGCGCACCATGCAGCCGGTAGGTCTCGTCCAGCTCTGCAGAGAAGCCGCAGGCGGTACAGCGGATATGATGCGCGTCGGTTTGCATCCGGAATTCTGCCAGACAGGACGGACATTTATAAAGGATACCGTCCAGCCCGAGCGCCGGCGATTTGCAGCGGTAGCGCACGTCGGGGAAAATCTTGTCCTCATCGTGCAGGATTGCGCGTTCCAGCACCGCCTGCACTTCCTTCAGGCTCATGGCAGGAATGGCGTCTGCCTCCAGCAGTTTTTCGGCACGCACCAAAATGCGGCCCGGACGGAAACCCGCTTTGCCCCATTTCGGGAAGCTTTTATAAGCACCGTCCTCCGAGATCATATAGACGGGAACCGCGAGCTTTTTGACCAGATCGGCAGTACCGTCGGTGACCTGCAGCGAGTGACCAAAGCAGGTCAGGCGCCCTTCCGGAAACAGCACGATGAGATTGCCGGATTCCTTGGCGCGCATGATGCTGAGGATGGTCTTGATGTCCGGACAAAACATTTTCTTGGGAATGACGTGCATCTTCTCCAGGATCCAGCGGATCTTCGGATGCGTCATGAAATGCTGGCTGACGACGAAGGTCGGGCGATGCGGCAGCAGCGCCACTGCGACCAGCAGGAAGTCGATATTGGAAACGTGTGGGCAGACGATGAACGCCGGACCGCGGATGCCCTTGAGCGCCTTGATGTCATAACGCGTTTTGAGTTTGAAACGCAAAAATAACCGCACGATGACAGAGGCGGGGTAATAGATCCAAGGATTCGGTTTCGGAAAATTTTTTGCGGCAGGGTGTTTTTGCTTGCGTGCGGGTGGAGTTTCACGTTTGCTTGTACTTGCATCTGTACAGCGGCGCGTACCCACATCCTGCGCTTCCTGTTTCTGTGCGTTCTCAGCCGCACCGGTAGACGTATGCATCGCAGTTGTTTCATTTGTCGCTGCAGTTTTGTTTTGCATCCTTGCTTGTGTTTGCTGTTCCATAAAAATATCCTTTGTATTTGTGTTTCTGTTTTCTGTGTCCTTGTATCGGCGGTATCCGGCAACAAGCGCGGCTTTACCGGGACAGCGCCTGTGCAGGGCTGCGAAAAATCGCGTGTCGCTTTTCCGGAGGCTTGCGTGTCCGAGCTGCATCGTGTGTGAAGCTTTACCTACATTATATTGGAATTATGCCCCATAAGCAAGGGGAAATACGAGTATTCGATGCAGATTCCGATTTGCCCTTTGCGTACCGTAAAAATTCCACGTGGAAATGCGGATAAAAGGATTGACCGCGCATAAACAAAAAGTTAAATTAAATGTGAGGGTTTTATTTTTTAATCACGACAAACTATATGAAAAGGGATACGGAGGAATGCATGGATCAAGGTGCAGCTAGCTACCGCCGTTTTATAGACGGAGACCGCGACGCGTTTGGAGAAGTCATCGATCTCTATCGGGAGAGTCTGATTTTTTTCATTCATCGCTATGTAAACGATATGGATACCGCCGAGGATCTGGCGGAGGATGTTTTCGTGGAGTTGATCGTCCACCCGGAGCGGTTCGGCGAAAAAAGTTCGCTCAAAACCTATGTGTTTGCGATCGCCAGAAACAAGGCGATCGATTGGGTGCGCAGACACAGCCGCATGAGGCTGGCGCCGATGGAGACGGCAGAGACACATGCCGATCTGCTTTCACTGGAACAGAAGATTCTTGACAATGAGGAAAAGCGGCAGCTCGCGGAGGCGATGGACGCCCTAAAGGCAGAATATCGCATTGCGCTGCATCTGGTCTATTTTGAGGGGCTTTCCTACGAAGAAACAGGGAAAATTATGAAAAAGGGGCGCAAGCAGGTGGAAAACTATGTGTACCGCGGCAAGCGGGCGCTTCGGGAAATTTTGGAAGAGAGGGGGCATTCGCGTGAAAACAAGAGATGAGTTCATCAAAGCTGTCTTTGAGAAAAGCGAACGCGCGCGGGCTGCGGAGGCGGCTGCGCGCGTCAGGAAAAAACAGCGGCTGCGGGTCGTGATGGGGACGGTTTCGGCAGCGGCGTGTCTGACCTTGGTTGTCGGGCTTTCGGGGATGCTTGACGACGCGTTTTGGACGCGCGGAAACGATGCGGCGGCAGGGGACGCTGCGGGGGAACCGGTGATCCTGCAAGTGCAAAACGATGAGGGCATGCAAGCTGTGCAGGACTTGCCGGGCGCGGAGGCAGAGGCAGCGGCAGAGAAAGACAGCGGGTATGAAGCGGATGCCGCGGAAAGCGCGCGGCAAAAAGGGAACACAGGAGATACCGATATGGACAGCAGAAAAATGAATGGTTTCGCGGACGAGCGCGCGGTCGATGACAGCGACGCAAAAGCCGCGGCGCAGACACAAACGCAAGGCGGACAGGACATGAACGGGTATGCGGAAGACGATGCCGCGGCGCTTTGGAGCCGGGATGCCTTGTGGGAGACCAACGCGCAGGTGCGCGACCTTTCGGTGCAGCTTTTCAAAAACGCCGCCAGCGCCAAACAGAACTCCATGATTTCACCGACTTCGATTCTGCTGGCGATGGCGATGGTTGAAAACGGCGCGGCGGGCGACACCAAAAAGCAGATGGAAAAAACTTTCGGTATGCGCATGAGCGAGCTGAACCAATGGATCCGCGCGTGGTCGGCGGTGCAGCCGCAGGAGAACGCAGATACCAGGAGCCGCATGAACATCGCAAACGCCGTATGGTACAACAATCGCGGCGCACTTACCTTAAATCCGGATTATCAAAAGACCTTGCGGGAGATGCTGCAGGCGCAGGTCAAGGGCGGTGACTTTTCGCAGCAGACCGTCAAGGAGATCAACAGCTGGTGCAGCAAAAATACCTACGGCATGATCGACAAGCTCGTGGAGGCGCTTTCTCCGGCACAGCAGCTGGTCCTGCTCAACGCGGTTGCCTTCGAGGATCAGTGGAGCGCACAGTACAAAAAGAATCAGGTCAAGAAAGAATATTTTACCGATCAAAACGGCAAGAAAACGAAAACCGACCTCATGTATTCCGAGGAAGCTCTTTATTGTCAGGACGACATGGCGACCGGCTTCATCAAGCCGTACGCTTCCGGTTATCAATTTGTCGCGATCCTGCCGAACAAGGGCGTTTCGGTGGCAGCGTATATGAAAAAGCTGGACGGAGAGCGTTTCGCGGCGTTTGTCAATTCCGGACAGGATGCCATCGTGCACGCGGTCCTGCCTGCCTTCAAATCGGAGTACAAGACGGATGCGCTGGTGCAGATCTTCCGGAAGATGGGAATGAAAGACTTATTTGATGCGTCGGCGGCGGATCTCTCCGGCATGGGAGACTGCAGCGGACAGAATCTGTATGTGGACGAAATTCTGCACAAGACCTATATCGATGTCAATCGTGAGGGCACGCGCGCGGCGGCTGTAACAGGGGTAATGGTGAAAGCAGCCGCACTGCAGCCGGAGCCGACACAGGTATATACGGTGCGGCTGGACCGTCCGTTCCTCTATGCCATTGTTGACAGCTATACCGGAACCCCGGTATTCCTAGGCACGATGGTAAGCGCGGAGTAGGAGGGGCAATCGAAGCGAAACAGCCGGATCTGCGGGCGCAAACCTTGCGAGAGGCATGTGGCTTACCGATGGCTCAAAGATTCATGCGGAAGCATGGACCCGCAGGCATAAAGATAGGAAGAAGAGATTTTTGAGAGGGGGACCAAAATGGAAAGCAAAAGATCAGAAAAGAAAAACTCCAAAAAGATCATCCGCAAGGCGATGATAGCGAAGAAGCTGACGGCGCTGGGGATGGCGGCGGTGCTGGTGTTTTCACTGGCGGCCTGCGGCGCGGCTGACAGCGGAAAGCTGTCGTCCGACACAGTGAAATTGAAAGCTGCCGCCATGGGAGACGAAAATGTGTATAAAGAGCGTGCAGGCGGCTGTCCGGTCGGCTGGGAGAATTGCGTACAGAAATTTTCTGTACAACTGTTTCAGCAGGCTTACGCGCAGCAAAGCGGAGTGGACCGCGATAACCAAGACAAGGCTGACGCGGCGCAAAACGGCAGTGGGTTTGTCCTCTCTCCGGCTTCGGTGCTGACCGCGCTGCTGATGGCAGAGGAAGGCGCGGACGGCGAAACGGCGGCGCAGATTCAGGAGGCTGTCGGAAGTGAGGTGTTTTATGCCCGCGAGGCCTTTCAGCAGATTTTGAACGCCAAAGGGGAGGGGACGCAGGTCAATACAGCAAATTCTGTCTGGCTGCGCGACGACCCGAAGCTGCAGGTACAGGAAAGCTTTTTGGCGGCCATGCAGCAGTTGTTCGAGGCAGAGGTTTTCAGCGCGGATTTTGACAAAAAGACGGTGAAGGATATCAATCAGTGGTGCAAGACAAACACCAAAGGACGGATCGAAAAAATCTTGAACGAGCCGATTTCTCCGCAGACCATGCTGTATCTGATCAACGCCTTGACCTTTGACGGCAAATGGCAGTCGCCTTACAAGGATTATCAGGTAAGTGACGCTGATTTTACCGCAGTGGACGGCAGTGTGCAGACGGCGGAGATGATGTACGGTACGGAATACACCTACCTCGAGAACGATTTGGCGACAGGATTTGTCAAGCCTTATGCGGACGGTTACAGCTTTGTGGCGTTGCTGCCGCACGAGGGCCTGTCGATGGCAGACTTTGTGAAGGGGCTGAGCAAGGATACGTTCGCGCACGCGTGGAAGGTCGAAAAGGAAACGCCGGTGGAAACGGGATTGCCGAAGTTCAAGACGGAGAGCGGCGCGGAGCTTTCGGAAGTGCTGCGGACCATGGGTATCCGAGACCTTTTTGACGCAGACCGCGCGGATTTGCATAGAACGGCGACTACACCGGAGGGGAATCTCTTTGTCTCCAAGATTCTGCACAAGGCTTTTATTGAAACAGATACCGAGGGTACCAAAGCCGCCGCGGTCACAGCTGTCGTCGATGAATGCGGCAGCGCAGCGCCGAGCGAAATGAAACGCGTGATCCTCGATCGTCCGTTTTTCTACGCGATCATCGAGGAGGAAACCGGCATTCCGCTCTTCATGGGAACGGTAGAGCGTATGCATTAGACGAACCAAAAAAGACCGTCAACTTTTCGCATAGTGCGGAAAGCGGGCGGTCTGTTTTTCGGTATTCGGGTTTTGTGTTTAGCCGGGCAAACTTGAAGTTGTACTATTGCAGCCCCATAATAAAGAGTACCAATGCCATGATCGTCAGAACAGTCCAGCCGATATATCTTCCTGCAATTTCCCAATCAGACGGCTCTGCATGGTCGACATTGCGGAGCCGAAATGCCAAACTCCAACGGAACAGCTCATCTGCAAACAAAATAGAAATTGTATTGAGAACGCAGATAAACACAGCCTCAAACCATGCAAACCATTCGCCCTTATGTGTCAGCTCGGGAGCGTTCATCAGTTCCAGTATAGTAGCTGCAGATGGCTCCACGGAATCAATTACGTCCCCGTTTTCATCCCTCTCGATCCCATCACTGGTTACATAAGAAAATCCAAAGTTATCTAAGGTTCCGTCCTCATTGTATAGCCAATATGAATCCCCTGTCTCCCGAACACCCCCACGAAACAAAATATCTTCTCCTTGACGAAGCTCCATACCGGTCATATATTCTGCCATTTCTTCGTTCCTCGGAATAGCTGTAGGATCTTCTTTTGCTGTATAAGGGCCATAGGTTTTATCGCCATACTGAAATACAACGGTCTTATCCTTCGACACCGTAAAATGTGCCTGTTTTCCTTGGATTTTACCGGAATACACCGTACTGCCATCTTCTTGACTTGGGACAAGAATTGTGTTCTTATATTCAAATCCAACTTGTGAGATTGTCATGGGATAAATCACCACAAATACCAGTGCCATAGCAATCATAAATATTAGGACACCTTTTTGATAGCGATTCAAACTTTTGATTTTTTCCATAGTCTCATCTCCCATTCAATTATCGATTTCTCAGTTTCAAAAACTGGAATTTGCGCGTTTCTACAAGCGGTGCGCGG
>UQMQ01000018.1 GCA_900542245.1 uncultured Eubacteriales bacterium | reverse complement strand
GCAAAGCGGAAAATCTTAGAGCTAAACGGAAGCGACGTTGTGCATCTAAAAAAATCTTTTGGAAGAATACGACTTTCTCTGATTGTCAAGGCAGTTGTCAGCAAAAATATATATTTTTTGTTCTTTCAGATTATCAGATCGTGTGCTGTCCCTGATCACCATCATTTTGAGCGCAGCATGTTAGACAAAAATGCTGCAAATTAACCTGTGAATAAACTTGCGAATTTTATCTCAACATGATACGATAAAAGAAAAAAGGAGTTGAAAGCGATGCCAAATATAAAACCGGTTTCGGATTTGCGAAATTACACCGATGTACTGAAAGAAGTCGATGCCTCAAGCCGTGTTTATCTTACGCGAAACGGACACGGCGCATATGGAATCCTTACAATGGCTGAAATTGATGAGCTTGATCGTCTGAAAGCAGCGTATACCTTATCTTCAAAACTTCAAAAAGCGGAAGAAAGAGCAGCAAAAGAAGGCTGGATCGATGCCGAGGTGCTTGAAAGAGAATTGGGGGTATAAGAATTTCTCTATGTATTTGTTCTATCAAAGATAAGGCAGGGATTACAAATTCTTCTCGCTTCTATATGATACAGAGTTTTGGAAAAACGGCAGCATGAAAGGCAAATCAAACTTTGAGTTTGACTCCAGATGTCCAGATTCGATCTATGTTCCGGCTATTTCCGAAGCAATTGAAAAGCTGGATAACAGCCTTCTGCAGCAAGAGGGCTGTACCTGGGCATATCTTGGCGATGGCAGGGATAAGCAGGAGGCAAACCGATACCTTTTCTGGACGTCTCTGAATACAAACAAAGTCGGAGTCGGAAAGCAAATCCCTGTCATTATCCAAACCGGAGATGGAAAATACTATGTTTCCGAAACCACGACCGGCAAACGAACAGGAAAGGACTATGTCACTGTTTCGGAATCGCTTGCGTCGAGTCAGTACAAGGAGATTCTGAAAAAAGGAAAGGAATTTTCCTCGCTAGAAACAGCCTATGACGCCTACATCAAAGCTTTGGAGGATTCCTATTCCAATTTGAGCATAAGCTAATTCGTAACGCACACTTTTGTACGATTGGCTGAACGCTTTAACGCAATCCCTGCACCCGGTGCACATGGTATCAAAGCAGGTCACTACCTTTAAAACAAAAGGACATCCATTTTGTGCCATTGGTGCTATGATGAAAAACAATAGAGGCTTGCGTCGATTGAGCAGGATAACAAAAAAAGGACAAAAAGTTTAAAAAAATAAACAAGAAATCGCTCGGGAGAACGGTTGACTTTAACGCGCTAACGTGGTACACTAATAAAGCAAACGAAATAGAATACACCACAAAGGACAGACGAACGATGATAGACGAAAACATATTAAAAAAGGACGAGCTGGCGGTTTTCGCACTGCGTAAGCTGTACAGCACGCATGGATATAAAAAGTATAAGATGAGAAAGTTCGAGGAGTACGATTTTTACTCAGAGAACAAGGATTTCCTAGCGTCGGAGGGCATCATCACCTTTACGGACGCCGATGGCAGACTGCTGGCGCTCAAGCCGGACGTCACCCTCTCGATCCTCAAGAATTTCAAAGAGGAAGAGGGCTGCGTCAAGCGTCTGTACTACAACGAAAACGTCTACCGGATCTCGGAGACTTCCCACACCTATCAGGAGATCATGCAGACCGGTCTGGAATGTATGGGAGATATCGGCAGCGCGGAGACCTGCGAGGTGGCATTGCTGGCGCTGCAGAGTCTAGCGCTTATCAGTGAGGACTATGTGCTGGATCTGGCGCACGCGGGCCTGCTGTTCGCGCTGCTGGATGCGTATGGTCTGCAGGGCGAGGCGCGAAAGCGCGCGGAACGGGCGCTGAGCGAAAAGAACGAGGATGCGCTGCGGGCGGCATGCACGGACACGCAGTTCGCGATACTCGCAAATTTGATACGCAGCGGTTCCGACAATGCGGACACCCTGCGGGCGATCAAAAAAATCTGTCGGGATGCGGACGCAGAGGCGGCCTTCGCAGAGCTCGCGGCGCTTTACGCGGCACTTGAGGAAGCCGGATACGCGCAGCATATCCGTATTGATTTTTCGGTGGTGGATGCCGCGGCATATTACAGCGGTGCGGTATTCTGCGGCTATATCAAAGGCGTGGAGTCGCGGGTGCTGGCAGGCGGCAGATACGACCGGCTGATGCGAAAGATGGGCAGCGAGGCCGGTGCGATCGGCTTCGCGGTTTACCTCGACGCACTGGAACGCTTTGAAGAAAAGCAGGAACGTGTCGATACCCTGATCAACATTGCGCTGCCGAAGGGCAGGCTCGGCGAACGTGTCTACGAAATGTTTGAACAAGCAGGCTTTGCATGTCCTTCCATCAGGGAAGCGAACCGCAAGCTGGTCTTTGAAAATCCGCAAAAGGGCGTGCGCTACTTCTGGGTCAAGCCGTCGGATGTGGCCATCTATGTGGAACGCGGTGCTGCGGATATCGGCGTGGCAGGCAAGGACATTCTGCTGGAATACGAGCCGCATGTGTACGAGCTTCTGGATCTCAACATCGGCAAATGCCGCATGGCGGTCGCCGCGCAGAAGGACTTTATTGACGATACCTCGACGACGCTGCGCGTAGCGACAAAATTTACGAATATTGCGCGGAAGTTCTATGCGGAAAAATGCCGCGATATCGATATCATTCATCTGAACGGCTCGATCGAGCTGGCGCCGATCTTGGGGCTTTCGGATGTGATCGTTGATATTGTGGAGACCGGCAAGACCCTGCTGGAAAACAATTTGGAGCCGGTCGAGACTGTTGTCCCGATCAGCGCGCGGCTGATCGCCAATAAATCCGCGCTCAAATTCAAAACAGAACAGATCGAAGCGATCAGAAAAGGATTGATGAAAGGTTTGGCAGAGCAAAATGATTAAGATGATGAAATACGGCGAAGTGCCGAGCAGTGAAATTTTTGCAAGAGGGACCGCAGAGACCGATGTTTCCGATATTGTGGCGGACATCCTTGCAGAGGTCCGGCAAAAGGGAGACGCGGCCCTGCTCGCCTATGCGAAGCAATTTGACAAGGCAGATCTGCAGGCGCTGGAGGTCAGCGAGGCAGAGATCGATGCAGCCTTTCAAAAAGTAGAACCGGCGTTTATTGCAGTCCTGCAGCAGGCGGCAGAGAATATCCGCGCCTTTCACCGGAGACAGGTCAGAAACAGCTTTGTCATCACCGGCGACGGCATTGTGACCGGACAGAAAATCACGCCGATCGCGAAGGTCGGTCTCTATGTGCCGGGCGGCACCGCAGCTTACCCGTCTACGGTGCTGATGGACGCCATTCCTGCCAAAATTGCAGGCTGCAAGGAGATCTGCATCACGACCCCGGCGTTGCCGGACGGCAGCATCAATCCGGTGATCCTTGCGGCAGCAAAGATCGCAGGCGTCGACTGCATCTTTAAGACGGGCGGCGCACAGGCAGTCGCAGCGCTGGCCTACGGTACGCAGAGCGTTCCGAAGGTCGACAAGATCGTCGGTCCGGGCAATGCATTTGTGGCAGAGGCCAAGCGGCAGGTATTCGGACTGGTCGCCATCGATATGATCGCCGGACCGAGCGAGATTTTGGTTATCGCGGACGGCAAAAGCAATGCGGCTTATGTCGCGGCAGACATGCTTTCGCAGGCGGAACACGACAAAATGGCGTCAGCGGTGCTGGTCACAGACAGCATGGCACTCGCGGAGGCGGTCAGCGCAGAACTCGAACGGCAGCTTGCGCTGCTGCCGCGGGAAGAAATCGCCAGAACCTCCATCGAGCAGAACGGCAAGATTATTGTCGCCGATAGACTGGACGACGTGATCGCTGTCGCCAACGAGATCGCGCCAGAGCACCTGGAACTATGTGTAGACAATCCGTTTGACTATCTGGACAAGATCGAGAACGCGGGCAGCATCTTCCTGGGACGGTATTGTCCGGAGGCGCTGGGCGACTATTTCGCGGGACCGAATCACACCCTGCCGACGTCCGGCACTGCGCGCTTTTCCAGTCCGCTGTCGGTCGACGATTTCGTGAAAAAATCACAATATACCTATTATACCAAAGACGCGCTCGGCGCGGTCGCGGATCAGATCGCTCTTTTCGCACAAAAAGAGGGGCTCGAAGCGCACGCCAAAAGTGTGACGATAAGGATGGACAAAGCATGAGCAGATTTTTGAAGCCGAGCCTTGCGGCGCTCGAGGCCTATGTACCGGGCGAGCAGCCGCAGGACCGTAAATATATCAAATTAAATACCAACGAATCGCCGTATCCGCCGCCGCAGAGCGTTGCGGCGGTCCTGAACGAGGAGGAGGCTGCGAAGCTTCGTCTTTACAGCGACCCGGAGAGCCGGGTGCTCAAGGAGCGGCTGGCGAGGAATTACGGACGTGCGCAGGCAGAGGTCTTTGTCTCCAACGGTTCTGACGAGATCCTCAACTTCGCGTTCATGGCATATGGCGAGCAGGGCGTACGGTTTGCAGACATCACCTATGGCTTTTACAGCGTGTTTGCGGATCTTTATGGTCTGGACGCCGAGGTGATCCCGCTGTGCGAGGATTTTTCGTTGGACGCCGAAGCTTTTTGCGGCAAGGACGGACTGACGGTCATCACGAATCCGAACGCGCCGACCGGCATGGCACTGCCCCTTGCGATCATTGAGGAGATCGTTTCGTCGAGCCGCGGTGTGGTGCTGGTGGATGAGGCCTATGTGGACTTCGGCGCGGAGAGCGCGGTCAATCTGATCGATCGATACGACAATCTGCTTGTCGTGCAGACCTTTTCCAAGTCGCGCAGTATGGCGGGCGCGCGTTTGGGCTTTGCTTTCGGGAATGCGGCACTGATCGCGGACCTCGAAAGGATCAAATACGCAACGAATCCGTACAATATCAACCGTCTGACGCAGGCGGCCGGCGCGCAGGCGCTGGAAGAGGACGGCTATTTCCGCGCGAACTGCAGGCGCATCATCGAAACAAGGGAGTACGTCTCTGCAGAGCTTCAAAAGCGCGGCTTTACCCTGACCGACTCGCAGGCGAATTTCCTGTTTGCAAAGAGCGATCGGATTGACGGGGAGACGCTGTATCGCAGGCTCAGGGAAAAGGGTGTGCTGATCCGGCATTTTACCAAAGAACGCATTAAGGACTACAACCGCATTACCATCGGCAGCCGCGAGGAAATGGAGATTTTCCTGCAAAAGACTGATGAGATCTTGGAGGAACTGGTATGAGAGAGGGCGTTATCAACCGCAAAACAAACGAGACCGACATCCGGCTCAAGCTGGAGCTGGACGGCAGCGGCAAGAGCAGCATCGACACCGGCTGCGGTTTTTTGGATCACATGCTGACGCTGTTTGCAAGGCATGGGCGCTTTGACCTGACCGTCAGCTGTAAGGGCGATACGGAGGTGGATTACCACCATACGACAGAGGACATCGGCATCGCGCTCGGCGACGCCTTCGCGGCGGCGCTCGGCGATCTGCGGGGCGTGACCCGCTACGGCAGCTTCCTGCTGCCGATGGATGAGGCGCTGATCCAGACGGCAGTGGATCTTTCGGGACGCGCGCACCTGTCCTACGCGCTTCTGATCCCGACGCAGAAGGTCGGAGATTTTGATACGGAGCTGACCAAAGAGTTTTTCCTCGCACTGGTGCGCCATGCCGGGATCACGCTGCACATCCGGCAGCTGGCGGGCGAAAACGCCCACCATATCATCGAGGGCGCGTTCAAGTCAGTCGCCAGAAGTCTGGCGGCGGCGGTCAAGATCGACGCGGCCTATCAGAATGAGATACCATCAACCAAAGGGGTGCTGTAAATGATTGCGATTATTGATTACGGTGTCGGCAACCTGTTTTCACTTTCTTCGTCGCTGCGGGCTGTCGGCGCGGAGGTCGTGGTGACCGATGACCGGGAAATATTAAAAAAAGCAGACCGGCTGATCCTGCCGGGTGTCGGCGCGTTTGCGGACGCTGCAGCCAAGCTGCGGGCAGGCGGTCTGGACGGCTTCGTGCGGGAGCAGGCTGCGAGCGGTAAACCGCTGCTCGGCATTTGTCTGGGCATGCAGCTTTTATTTGAAAAAAGCTATGAATTCGGGGAGCATCAAGGTCTGGGGCTGATTCCGGGCGAGATCGTACCGATGCAGGGTACGATACCGGCAGACCTGAAGATCCCGCAGATCGGCTGGAACCGCCTGCAGCTCAAAGGCGAAAATCCGCTGTTTCAGCATATCCAAGATGGAGACTATGTCTATTTCGTGCATTCCTACTATGCAAGCGGCTGCGACCCATATGTGATCGCCACGACCGACTACGGCATCGAAATGACCGCGGCGGCGGCGCATGGGAATGTGTACGGGTGTCAGTTTCATCCCGAAAAAAGCGGTCCGGTCGGGCTCAAAATTCTCGCGGCGTTTTGCGGAACGGAGGCAGTGCAATGAAGATTTTTCCGGCGATAGATTTATATGAAGGCAAGGCGGTGCGCCTGCTCAAGGGCGACTACGAACAGATGACGATCTACAGCGAGCAGCCGCTGGCTGTGGCGCACGACTTCGAAGCGGCAGGCGCGGATTGCCTGCATCTGGTAGATCTGGAGGGCGCGCGATTGGGGACGACGCCGAATCTGGCGCTTGTGACCAAGCTGGCACAGGAGACCTCGCTGTTTACCGAGATCGGCGGCGGCATTCGCAGCCTGGAAACGGTCAAAACCTACATCGAGGCAGGCGTAGATCGCGTGATCCTGGGGACCGCGGCGGTTGAGAACGAGACGTTTCTGCGGGAAGCGGTCGCGGCCTACGGCGAAAAGATCGCGGTCGGCGTGGACATCAAGGACGGCTTTGTCGCGGTCAAGGGCTGGACAGAGACCAGCGCCAGCACCTGCTTTGATTTTTGTGACAAAATGAAACAGATTGGCGTCAGGACGCTGATCTGTACGGATATTTCTAAGGACGGCGCGATGCAGGGCACGAACCGCGCGCTGTATCGGGAGCTGAGCGCGCGCTATGATATGGATATTGTGGCCTCGGGCGGCGTATCGTCCATCGAGGACATCCGGGCGTTACGGGCGCTGGATCTGTACGGCGCGATCATCGGACGCGCCTACTATATCGGCGCGATCGACTTGAAAGAAGCATTGGAGGCAGCGAAATGATCACCAAGAGAGTTATTCCATGCCTGGACGTGAAGGACGGACGCGTTGTCAAAGGCGTCAATTTTAAGGACTTGAGTGATGTTTCCTCGCCGGTGGAGCTGGGCAGATATTACAGCGATGCAGGCGCGGACGAGCTGGTTTTCTATGATATTACTGCTTCCAGCGACGGGCGGAGGATTTTTACCGATATTCTCAAAGAAGTCGCCTCGCAGATTTTCATCCCCTTGACCGTTGGCGGCGGCATCCAAACCTTAGAGGATTTTGACCGGGTGCTGAAGTGCGGGGCGGATAAGGTCAGCGTCAACTCCGGCGCGATCAAAAATCCTGCCCTGATCCGGCAGGCAGCAGAGCGTTACGGCAGGCAGTGCGTGGTGCTTTCGGTCGACATCAAGCGTGTGGACGGTGTGTTCCGCGTCTTTTCGCGCGGCGGCAGAGACGATACCGGTATGGAAGCCATCGACTGGATCCGCCGCTGTGTGGCGGACGGTGCCGGAGAGGTGGTCGTCAATTCGATCGACACTGACGGTGTCAAGAACGGGTTCGATCTGGAGCTGCTGCGTGCCGTCACCGATGCGGTGGCAGTCCCGGTCATCGCATCGGGCGGTGCGGGCTGCGCGGAGGATTTCGTGAAGCTGTTTCAGGAGATCCCGGCGGTCGACGCAGGGCTTGCGGCTTCGGTCTTTCATTTCGGGGAAGTCGATATCCGGGACTTAAAAAAATTACTGCAGGAACATGATATTACAGTGAGGTTATAACGATGCTGAATCTTGATGAATTGAAATTTGACGAAAAAGGACTCATCCCGGCGATTGTCGTGGATGCAGAGAGCAAAAAAGTGCTGACGCTGGCGTATATGAACCGCGAAAGCCTCGAAATCTCCATAAAAAAAGAGCTGACCTGTTTTTACAGCCGCTCTCGGCAGGAACTCTGGCTCAAAGGCGAGACCAGCGGAAACTACCAGCACATCGTATCCATCACTGCGGACTGCGATAACGATGCACTGGTCATCGTGGTCGAAAAAGACGGTCCGGCCTGCCACACCGGTTCGGATTCCTGCTTTACCAAGCCGGTATACGAAAGCCTGAACCGCGCTGCTTTCTCGGCAGATGGACTCTACGAGCTGCTTACCGACAGGAAAGAGACCTTGCCGGAGGGCTCCTATACGACCTACCTCTTTGAAAAGGGCATCGATAAGATCCTCAAAAAGGTGGGCGAGGAGTCGACCGAAGTTATCATTGCGTCCAAGGGCAATGACAAGAAGGAGACCGTTTACGAGATCGCCGATCTGGCCTATCACGTCATGGTGATGATGGTCGAAATGGGCATCTCTTTGGGCGATGTGCGCAAGGAACTGGCCTCCCGTCATGTCATTGACCACAAGGTCAAGCAGGAAAAGATGACTGCGGACTAAAGCTTAGTCGTCCCATCTGTAATCCTTGTCGTAATCGTAGATGGCACCGGTGCGGGCATTGATTTCGAATTCATATTCATAATCGCCTGCATAGAACTCGACATCGTAGATGCGGACGCCGTCATCATAATCCAGAGAAGCTTTGATGAAATCAGCCTTGGAGGCGCTGACCCCTGCGTACTCCAGGGCTATTTTCTTTGCTTTCGCAGTGCCGATATAGCCGGAGCTTGTGGAGGTGCCGGACGCACTCTTGGTCTTGACCTTGATATCTTCAAAGTCACCGTAGTATTTGGAGCCTAAGGTCTCGGTCACCGGACGTACCTTGAATCTGTAGTAGGTTCCGGAGGAAAGACCGGTTGCTTTGTAGCTGGTGCTTGTCGTCGTGGTCAGTCTCTTCCAGCTGCCGGTATTGGCATTGTACTTGTAGACCTGATACTTGTCCGCTCTTCTGACTGCACTCCAGCTCAGCGTGACGCTATTTTTGGTCTTTGCTTTCACGCGCAGATTATCCACGTCCTTTGGTGCTGTGGCTGTACTGAACTCTGTCGAGAAAGCACCGTCCTGCCCGTTTGCGTAGGCATTGACCTTGAATTTGTAGACGCTTGCGGAGAGCAGATCGTCAATTTCGGCGTGCGTGCCGGAAGTCCTTTCTACCTGCAGCCAGCCGTTTGTGTCGGTATCATAGAGGTAAACATTGTAGCCCTGGGCCCCGGCGACCGGATTCCATGCGAGTGTCAGCTCATCGTCATCTCTCTGTACGGTCTCCAGTCCTGTCGGCGCGGTCAGCGCAGCAGTCACTGCAGCAGACGCCGGTACGGCAGCAGCCATAAGCGATGCACTCAGCAGCATTGTCAGCGCGGCAGCCTTCATGCTTGTAAAGTGTTTTTTCATTTCTGTTCTTTTCATATGTGATTCCTCCCTTTTGTCTATGTATTGTAATCCATTTTGTCTATGTCCTTGTTGGATTACCTGTATCATACCGGAGAAAAATTAAAAATAAATTAAAGACACAAAATTTTTCTTTTTTCTTCAACAGACGTACAAATTCAACACTTATGATTTACTTTGCGATAACGCATAATAAGGACAAAAGTGCGCATAACGAAATCAGAGATTTCTATGCGCACATGGCGCTCACAGGTGAGCGCCGCTTCGTAAGGTGCTTTTATCGTTATCTAGGAAATATCACTATGCGATCTTTCCTAGATAATAAAATCAGTCGAAACGTACAGCTTCGCGCAAAATTAGAGAATAAGGGAGAGACAGGATGAATCCGATCGACAGAACAAACCGGACAGGCATGCAAAAGGATAGAAAGAAACAGGGATTTACGATCATGGAGATGCTGATTGTCGTAGCCATCATCGCCATATTAGTTGCGGTTTCCATTCCAATCTTTAATAACAGCCTGCATAAGGCGAAAGTCGCCGCCGATAAAGCGAACGTAAGAGCATACTATGCGGAACTGCAGCTGGAGTATTTGACGACAGGGGAATATCGCGAAGACATTACCGACCAGATATTGCAAGGGTCTGTTAGAAGGAAGATTACGTTTACAGATGGAACTACGGTTGCAATGCAGGCAGGCTCCTATGCGGTTATTCGGGTTGCATCCGGTTACGAGATCACCTATATTTGCGATAAGCATGATTGTGAACTTACGTTAACGTAGTTAGGCAGAAATGCAGGCAGGGCTCTATGAAGTTTTTCGTCCGAGTGATGCAGACATTAAAGTGGGAAAGACAGGGTATACACTTGTATACCAATGTGACAAGGGCGATGGCTGCACTTTCGTCATAGATTAAATAAACAGTCGGGAGTATAGAAGCATAAATAAGCCAGCGATGGTTGACATTTGTGTTTGGACAATATAGAAAAGGAAAAAGCCTGCATCCGGTGCAGGCTTTTGTAGTCTACAAGACTGAATACGGGATTTTTGTCCGATCGCGTATCAGTCTGATACCATCAAGATATGTTTTGCACGCACACGCCAAGCCTCGCGCGGTCTCCGCAGAACGTCGATGATTTCCCAAACGAGCGAGCAGCGTGCTTTGCTGACATTTTGCGCCGTTTTCGCAAAATGTCCAAAGGACGGCGAGGGACTTGGTGAAATCATGCAGTTCGAGGACCAACCGCAAGGGGCTTCGGCGTGTGCGTGTAATCAGCATTCGATACGCGATGCAGGCTTTTTTCAAAAGCATCGCGTGTAATCAGCATTCGATACGCGATGCAGACTTTTTTCAAAAGCATCGCGTGCAATCAGCAATCGATGCGCGATGCAGGCTTTTTTCAAAAGCATCGCGTGCAATCAGCAATCGATGCGCGATGCAGGCTTTTTTTCAAAAGCATCGCGCTGCATGTAAATCAATCCTTGACCAGTTCCTTTACAGAGGCTGCAAGCCCTGCGATGCCCTGGATCTCGGATGGAATGATGATCTTGGTCGCCTGTCCGTCCGCGGCTTTCTGGAAAGCTTCGAGGCTCTTGAGCTTGATGACAGCGTCGTCAAGCTGCGCGTCCTTGATGAGCTTGAGACCATCGGCGGTCGCCTGATTAATCATCAGAATCGCTTGCGACTGACCTTCGGCTTCCTTGATTGCAGTCTGCTTCTTCGCCTCTGCCTCTAAGATAGCCGCCTCCTTCTGACCCTCTGCGATGAGAATCGCGGACTTCTTTTCGCCCTCTGCGATGAGGATGGCTTCACGTCTTTCCCGTTCTGCTCTCATCTGCTTTTCCATGGCGGTCTGGATGTCACGCGGCGGTGTGATGTTCTTCACTTCCACGCGGTTGATCTTGATACCCCATGGGTCCGTCGCCTCGTCCAGTACGAGTCTGATCTTGGAGTTGATGTGCTCACGGCTGGTCAGAGACTCGTCGAGCTCTAACTCACCAATGATGTTTCTGAGCGTAGTCGCGGTCAGGTTTTCGATGGCGTCCATCGGGCTTTCGACACCGTAGGTGTAGAGCTTCGGGTCGGTGATCTGGAAGTAGATGACCGTATCGATCTCCATCGTCACGTTATCCTTGGTGATAACCGGCTGCGGCGGGAAGTCGATGACCTTCTCTTTCAGAGAGACCTTTCTTGAGATCTTGTCGATCAGCGGCACCTTGAAGTGCAGGCCTACCTGCCAGGTTCCGTGGTATGCCCCAAGACGTTCCACGACATAGGCTCTTGCCTGCGGTACGATACGAATATTCGTTACCAGAAGACCGATCGCGATCGCGATCAATACAAGGATAACAACTAACTTAATAATTCCCATAATCTGATTCCTTTCTTTTGTTTCTGTGCTTATGTTTATGCGATAACTTTATTTGGCTAATCTTTTTTCACCGGTACGACAACCAGTTTGACGCCCTCAACGGCATGGATTTTGACCTCCGTTCCCTGTTCGATGGTCGTTTCCGGTCTTGTGCCGACCGCGGACCAGACCTGTCCGTTGACCTTGACCTGACCGACTGCAAACGGCTGGATCGGCTGAACGACGATGGCTTTTTCTCCGATCAGGGCATCCACATTGGTCTTTTCGGAACCGGTCTTAAGCTTTTCTACGAAGATTTTGCGCGTAAAGACCAGAAAACAGATGGATACAACGAAGAAAATCACGATCTGCAGCGCGATCGGCACATCGATCAGTGCCGCAAGCAGTGCCACAAACGCGCCGCCGGCGAACCAGATCGTTGTCAGACCGGCTGTCAGCGCTTCGATGACCAAAAAGATCAGCGCCAGCGCGAGCCAGAACACGATCATGCTGACTGATATTCCAAATATAATCATAGAATCCCCCTTTTCGTAAGATGCAAAAAGTAGTATAATTTATTCAATTATACCATCTGCGCGAAAGCAATGCTACCAATATCAGAAGAATAAAGATTTTTTAAGAAAGAAGGATATCAAAATGAAGTTTACAATGTATCACGCCTGTATCACGGTACTGGATTTGGAAAAGTCGATGAAATTCTATGAGGAGGCGCTGGGGCTTCAGGAAATCAGAAGAATCGAAGCGTCTGACGGCGCCTCCAAAATCGTGTTCATGGGCAGTGAGGGCGCTGCCTGCCAGCTGGAACTGACCTGGTACGCGGATCGCAAGGAACCTTATGACCTTGGAGATAATGAGATCCACATCGGTTTTTATACCGATGATTACGAGGCGTCGCTGGCAAAACACAAGCAGATGGGCTGCGTCTGCTTTGAGAATCCACAGTTCGGTGTTTATTTCATCGAGGATCCGGACGGCTACTGGATGGAAATCATCCCGAAGCGCTAGGCGCGTTCCGTATCCACATAAGCGCGGTCGAACTCGATCACGGTGCGAAAATCCGGATTGTAGGCGGAAACGGCGGCAGAGAGCGTTTTCGTGATTTCCTCGCCGCTCAGCTTGCAGTCCGGAGACACCGCGACATCAAAGACGACATTGGTATGGGTCGGACCGGAGACCAGGCGCAGGTCATGGAAGTTGATGACACCGTCCAGTCCCGCGATCGCCTTGCCGAGAATCTGTTTGAGCGGCGCTCGGTTCGGATCACTGAGATTGATCGGATCCATATGAACCGTGCAGCTGATATGCAGCTTCTTGGAGATTTCATGCTCGATATTGTCCACCATATCATGGCTGGTCGTAATATCGACAGCGGCATCGACCTCGACATGCATGGAAGCAAAAATCTTGCCGGGACCGTAATTATGTACAACCAGATCATGGATGCCGAGCACGCCGTCATGCTGCATGGCGGTTTCCTCAATGTCCCTGACCAAGGCAGGATCCGGCGCCTCTCCGAGCAGCGGGCTGACGGTTTCGCGCACCAGACCGATGCCGGACCAGACGATGAATAAGGCGACCAAAACGCCCATATAGCCATCGATCTGCAGATCAAAGAAATGCCCGATCAAAAGGCTGAGCAGCACCGCGGAGGTCGCGATCACATCGTTACGGCTGTCCGCACCGGTCGCGATCAGCGTCATGGAGTTGATTTTTTTGCCGGCCTGCACATTGAAGCACGCCTGCCAAATCTTGATGCCGATGGCAAGCAGCAGGACGATCACGACGGTCAGGCTGAATTCCGTCGGTGTCGGGGCAAGAATCTTCTCGATCGAGCTCTTGCCCAGCTCCAGCCCCACGACGATGATAATAACCGAAACCAAAAGCCCCGCCAGATACTCGATGCGGGCGTGTCCGTAAGGATGCTCCTTGTCCTCCGGCATGGCAGCCAGCTTGAAGCCGATCAGCGTGATCAGTGAAGAAGACGCATCGGCGAGATTGTTGACCGCGTCGGCAACGATGGCGATACTGCCGGAAAGCAGACCGACCAGAATTTTCATTACGCAAAGCAGGGTGTTGGAGAGAATGCCCATAACACCCGCGACCTTGCCGTATTGATCCCGCACTGCGGGATTTTTGACGTCTTCATAATCAGAAATCAGCTTACGAAAAATCCAATCATGCATGCTGCATCGCCTCTTCCACTGCCTTCGCGAGTTGATCCGGACATGAGGTCTGGCGGAATCCGCAGTGAATGCCGGACAGCTTGTCCCTTACCGCCTCGCAAGGCATGTCCTTGACTAAGGCGCAAAGCCCCTTATGGTTGCCGTCACAGCCGCCCTCAAAAGCGACCTCTTTGACAACGCCGTCTTCTACATCTAAATAAATCTTGCGGGCGCAGACGCCCTTTGGCTGATATTCGTATTTCATACGGTAAAAACTCCTTTCAAAGCTAGGTTTGTTTATGGTAAAATAGACCTGTGTTTTGTATGCACCGGAACGGTCACCCGTCCGCGCATTATGTCTATTCTAACACATTCAGAGAAAAAATTCAGCGAAATCAGTAAAAAAAGAGAAGAAATATGGATGAAAACAAGATTTTTTTGAAAACGGTCGAAGAGAAATACGAGCGTTTTTTAGATTATTATACCATGATGAGCAGCGATTTTTTGAGCCTGGAGCAGCAGAGCGCGCTGTCCGGATTTTTGCGCGTACATGCCAAAGAAAACGTATACCTGTTCGGCGGCTATCCGGAAGCGGAGCGCAGACAGGTGCTGTTCCTGCCGGACTATACGGGGCTTGCGCCGCAGGCACAGGACGCAGACCTTCTGGAATATTTCAGAGAAAATCCGGATGACTGCCCGATCGCGCTGCTTGACGTTCGTGTTGCTTCGGCGGCGCGCGAAAAGCTGACGCATCGGGATTACCTGGGCGCACTGATGGGAGAGGGAATCCGCCGGGAAAAGGTCGGCGACATTATCGTGACGGAGTGCGGCGCGCAGATCCTCGCGATGAAGGAAATGTGTGCTTATCTTGCGCAGAACTTTCGACATGTCGGCAGGTTTGAAACAGATGTTAAAATTCTGTCAATTTTTGAACTTTCCTATCGCGAATCACAGACAAATTGCTTGCATTTCACGGTATCTTCACCTAGAATTGATAATATAATAGCAGCAGCGTACGGTCTCTCCAGAAGGCTCGCGACAGAAGCGATCCTCGCGGGGAGAGTCTTCGTAAACGGTGTGGAAACAACAAAGCCTGACATGTCGCTGAAGGGCGGGGAAAAGATCGTCCTGCGCGGCAAGGGCAAAGCAATCTACCACGGGATAAACGGCACCTCCAAAAAAGGGAAGCTGTATATCAGCGTGGATAAATACATGTAAGAGAAGAACAGGAGGCGGTTATATGGATCAGAAGGAATTGCCGAGAATCGCGGGGAAACTGAGATCAAAATATTTGGAGATGCCGGAGGAGATTTACAGAGCCAAGGGCATCGTGATCATGGGAAAACGTATCAAATCCGTCATTTTTACGACGGATATCGCGATCATTCGCAGCTGCAATGCGGACGCGGTGCTGGCTGTTTATCCGTTTACGCCGCAGCAGGTGATTTCGCAGTCGATCATCAACGTGGCACCGATGCCGGTCTTTGTCGGTGTCGGCGGCGGCATTACCAACGGCGTGCGTTCGGCGATCATCGCCAAGGACGCTGAGGGAGACGGCGCATGGGGCGTGGTAGTCAACGCGCCGGTGACCAATGACAATATTAAACTGATCAGCACGACGGTCGATGTGCCGATCATCGCGACGGTCATCCACGAGAGCGCGGATATTCAGGCAAGACTGGACGCGGGTGTTTCGATTCTGAATGTATCGGCAGCGTCCCGCACACCACTTGTGGTGAAAAAAATCAGAGAAAAATTCCCGAAGGTACCGATCATCGCGACCGGAGGACCAACGCCGCAAAGCATTTTGGCGACCATCGAGGCGGGCGCAAACTGCATCAGCTACACGCCGCCTTCGACCGCGGAGATTTTCGCGGATATTATGAAAAGCTATCGTGAACAGGAGGATGTCAACGAATCCGCGGAGGACCATGTGACGATCCTCGACGCGATCGAACGGATGTAACCATGTAAAAGCCTTTGGCAGACCTTGTGCCGAAAGCGAAAAAAACAAAACCCGCCGGGAAGCCGGGCATGCACTGCCGCGGCCTTACTCCAGCGGGTTTCTTTTTTCGCGCAGAATTGTGTTATACGATCTTCGTCGTCCAGTCCTCGACATTCCAGATGTCGGTGACGAAGTCCTCGTAGAAGAGCGGATCATGCGATACCAAAAGGATGGTGCCGGGGAATTCCGTCAGCGCGCGCTTCAGCTCGTCCTTGGCGTCTACGTCCAGATGGTTGGTCGGCTCGTCGAGAATCAGCCAGTTGTGCTCGCGGTTCATCACAATCGCCAGCCGTACCTTGGCGTTTTCGCCGCCGCTGAGTACGCGCATCTGGCTGGTGATATGCTCGTTCGTCAGACCGCACTTGGCGAGACAAAGCCGCACCTCCCGGTTCTCCATAGACGGAAACTGCGCCCAGAAGGTATCCAGCGCCGTTTCCTGCGAATCGCGCGCCGCCTCCTGCTCGAAATAGCCCGGGAAAAGATAATCGCCCAGCTGTACTTCTCCGCCAAGCGGCGGCAGTTTGCCGAGGATCGTCTTTAGGAGGGTGGACTTGCCGAGACCGTTGGTGCCGACGATGGCGACCTTCTGCCCGCGTTCCAGCGTAAAGGAGACCGGACGGGTCAGCGGTTCGTCCTGGCTGTAGCCGATGACAAGATCCTTCGCTTCCACGACGAAGCGGCTCGGCGTTCTTGCCATCAGGAATTGGAACTCCGGCTTGATCTTCTCCGTCGGACGCTCTAAGATTTCCATCTTGTCGAGCTGTTTCTGGCGGGAATGCGCCATGCCGCGGGTCGCCACGCGCGCCTTGTTGCGCGCGATAAAATCCTCCAGCTTTTCGATCTCCGCCTGCTGGCGCTCGTAGGCAGCTTTTTCCTGTGATTTTTGGATCTCGTACATGCGGCGGAAGTTTTCGTAGTCGCCGGTGTAGCGTGTCAGGTTGCCGCCGTCCAGATTGTAGATGACGTTGACTACAGAATTGAGGAATTCCATGTCGTGCGATACGAGAATGAAAGCGTTTTCGTAGTCCTGCAGATAGCGTGTCAGCCAGACGATATGCTCGTGGTCCAGATAGTTGGTCGGCTCATCGAGGATCAGAATCGATGGATTTTCGAGCAGCAGCTTGACCAGAAGCACTTTGGTTCTTTGCCCGCCGGACAAATCGGAAACATCGCGATCCAGTCCGATGTCGCGCAGACCCAGACCGCCCGCGACTTCCTCGATCTTCGCGTCCAGCTGATAGAAGCCGCTGTATTCGAGGATCTGCTGGATCTCTCCGGCATCCTCCATCATCTCATCCATCTTGTCCGCGTTCTCCGGCAGCGCCATATCCTCATACAGTTTGAGCATTTCGGCCTCCAGGTCATGCATGTGATTAAACGCGGTGTGCAGGACCTCGCGGATCGTCATGCCTTTTTTGAGTACGGTATGCTGGTCTAAATAGCCGACGGTCACGTGGCGGGACCAGGTGATTTTGCCCGCGTCCGGCAGGATCTTGCCGGTGATGATGTTCAGGAAGGTGGATTTGCCTTCGCCGTTGGCGCCGATCAGCCCGATGTGCTCTCCCTTGAGCAGACGAAAGGACGCGTCCTCCAAAATCTGGCGCGCTCCGAATCCATGGGTGACTTTTTCGACAGTTAATAAACTCATATAAAAACTCCTTTGTAACAGATCATGCTTGTTTGCGTTTCCGCCTACATAACTATATCCTATTTGACGGACAATAACAAGACAAAAGAGTTGTTTCTTTCGCGAAAAACAAGTATACTTGTGGAGAAGAGAATGAGCGCATTGTTTGCGGACAGCAGGAGGCGGCATAAATATTTAAAAATTTACAAACGCGCTTTAGAACGATATAATTTAAAGCATGAATGTAAATTCTCGTATGAAGAGGAGCGTTTCTATGGATAAGCTTTGGAATGAAATCAAAAGGCTTGCAGATTCTAATAACGGTTTCATTAGAACAAGTGATATTGAAACTGCCGGAATCAGCAGGATGGTGCTTCGAAAATATGTAGACGCAGGCAAGCTGGAGCAAATCCGCAAAGGTCTGTATACACTTTCCGATGATCTTGCAGACGAATTTGCCCTAATACAGGTACAGAGCGCAAAAGCAATTTTTTCTTACGGAACAGCGTTATACCTTTGGGGATTATCGGACCGCACACCGCATATCTTTGATATTACTGTACCGCAGGGCACAAACATAAGCCGCATGAAAAGAGATGTTGCCAACCTTCGCTGCCATTATGTACAGCCGGAGGTTTATGAGCTTGGAGTCGCAAAGACGCAGTCCCCGCAGGGAGCCACAGTTCTGCTGTATGATAAGGAACGTTGTGTCTGTGACTTGATTCGGGACAAAGATAAGGTCGATATCCAGATTTATACGCAGGCAATCAAAGACTACTTCCACAATAAGAACGACAGACGCAAGCTGTTGAAATACAGCAAGATTCTTGGGGTAGAGGAGAAAGTCAGAACCTACATGGAGGTACTGTAATGCGAACACCTGAATAATTAAAAGGCGCCATACGCAGTATGGCTGCAAAGAAGAATCTCCGCGCGCAAGAGGTTTTGCAGATGTTTTTATTTGAGCGTGTGCTGGAACGTTTAGCAAATTCCGATTACAAAGAGAACTTTATTCTCAAGGGAGGCTTGCTCATATCTTCCATGATTGGTATTAGCGAGCGAACAACGATGGATATGGATACTACGGTTCGGGGTATTACAATGGAAGAAGACGAAATCGTCAAAGTGGTCAAAGAGATCCTTGCCGTGCATGTGAATGACGGAATTACGTTTGAATATCAAAGCATTGAACCTATTCGCGAGGTAGATGCATATAATAACTTCCGCGTCCATTTACATGCAAGGTACGGTAAAATCAATACCCCTATGAAAATAGATGTTACGACAGGAGATGCTATAACGCCTGCGGCTATCCAATATGATTTCCCGATGCTCTTTGATGAGAAAATAATTCCGGTTATGGCATACACTTTGGAAACGGTGCTTGCTGAGAAGTTTGAGACGATTATCCGACGGAACATCGGGACAACAAGAGCAAGAGACTTCTATGATCTGCATACCTTGTTCCGTAGTCGCAGATTGGAGTTAAAACCTGAAATCTTGAAAACAGCAGTTTTGCATACAGCCAAGAAACGTGATTCTATTCGGGAGATTGAGGAGCGGCATGAGATCCTAAAAGAAATTCGAGAAGAACCGCAGTTGTATAAACTTTGGGATAACTATCTTGCTGAGAACAGGTATATCGGTGCATTGGACTTTGCGGTAGTGCTCGATACTTTGGAAGAGGTTGCCAAACTTCTTGATTTCAAGGCAGAGTGAGCAGAGTAAAAAATCTATGTGGCAATTGGAAAAATCGATGAAGCATTTGCGGACAGCAGGAGGCGGCAGCGTATGCAGAAAAAATTTACCGCGGAAGAAATTCTCGCAGCATTGAATCAATACTATAAAGAATCTATTTTCATCACGGACGGAGAGGGGAACATCATCTTTGTCAACGAGGTGGGCGCAGAGCGAATCGGTCCGCCGAGAGAAGAGCTGATGTACAAAAATGTAAAACAGCTGGTCAAAGAAGGGGTTTACGATAAGTCTACCTCCCTGACCGCCATCCAGACGAAGCAGGACGCGGTATCCGCGCTGACCTATCACGCCAAAAATTCCAGCATTTCGCACAGCATTCCGGTCTTGGATGCGCGCGGCAACGTGGAGATGGTCGTAACCACCAATATGAGCATGGAGCACAACAAGGAATGGGAGGAGATCATCGCCAAGGAGCGCGCGGCGATGGCGCGGATGCAGAGAGAACTGGATCATCTGCGTCTCAAAGGGCATAGCCGTATGATTGCCGGCAGTCCCGCGATGCAGACGGTCATGCAGACCATCCAGGCTATTGCGCCGACAGACAGCAACGTCGTTATTCTGGGCGAAAGCGGTACGGGCAAGGATGTCATGGCCAGATTCATCCACGAAAATTCCCTGCGTGCTGACAAGGCGTTTATCAGCATCAACTGCGCGGCGATCCCGGAGCAGCTTTTGGAATCCGAGCTTTTTGGCTACGAGGCCGGGGCATTTACGGGCGCTTTGAGCAAGGGGAAGATCGGTCTCTTTGAGGCAGCCTCCGGCGGCACGATTTTTTTGGACGAGATCGGGGATATGCCGCTTTCGCTGCAGTCAAAGCTTCTGCGTGCGCTTGAAAATCGGGAGATTCGTCGTGTCGGCGGTGTCAAAAATATCCCCATCGACGCGCGGATCATCTGTGCCACCAACGTGAATCTGAAGAATATGGTAAAAGAGCATAGGTTCCGCGAGGACCTTTATTATCGCCTGAGCGTATTCCTCATCCAGCTGCCGCCGCTCAGAGAGCGAAGGGAAGATATTATCCCTTTGGCAGAAAGCTTCCTGCGCGAGCTGAACGAAAAATATGACGCGCAGAAGACGCTCGCGCCGGTAACCATCGAGACCATGCTGCGCCACAATTGGCCGGGCAATATCCGGGAGCTGCGCAATGTCATGGAGCGCATCTTCGTCATCAGCAGGGATAACCAGCTGATCTTCACGCCGACGCCGACCGCGGCCTATGATGAGCAGGATCTGATGACGCAGGATTACGCGATGTTTGAAGGAGGCGGCGATCTCAAGAGCTTCTCGACCGCCGCGGAACGGTGGCTGATCGAAAAGACGCTGCGGGAATGCAATGGCTGCGTAGGAGAAGCGGCGGAACGCCTGGGGATTCATCGCAGCGTGCTCTATCGTAAGCTGCATCCAAAGCCTTGCGGCAAGGAGCAAGCGCACGCGGCACGACAGGAGAAGTTGTGACCTTATCGCGGGAGGTTGCAAAAAAGAGACGTTTCAAGTCTCAGAAATGCAACATGATGTTATTTTGCAACATCAACCCGGAAAAGCGTGAACGGCGGAGAAAAGCAGGAAAAGCTTGAAAAATACGTCCTTTTCGGCTGTGTCAAAGATTTGGCACAGCTTTTGCTATATAGTGAGGCATAAAAGATGTATTCGTTATCATGCCTTTGTTAACCGAAGGTAGAAAAAAAACGAAATCGGAAAGGATGAGAAACATGGGAAATATCAAAAATGTACTGGTCATGGGCGGAGGCTTGATGGGAAAGAATATCGCTTTCGTGGTCTCCTCCGTCAAAGACTATGAGATTACCATTTATGACATCAATGATGTGGACGTGCCTGCCGGTATTCGCCAGAGTACGAAGCAGCTGGTAGAGAAGGGCATTGTATCAGAGGCGGAGCTTGCGGAACGCCTTGCGAGAATCCACTTCACCAGAGATCTCGACAGCGCGGGCGTGAAGAATGCGGATCTGGTGATCGAAGCAGTCTTTGAGGATATGAACCTCAAACGCGAGACTTTCGCGAAGCTGGAAGAACGCTGCAGGCCGGATTGTATTTTCTGCACAAACACCTCTGTCATGAGCCCGACTGAAATCAGTCGTGACCTCAAGCATCGGGAACGCTTCTGCGGCACGCATTTCTGGAATCCGGGTCATCTGATTCCGCTGGTAGAGGTTGTAAAGACAGACGCGACCACCGACGAAACCGCACAGACTGTCATGGACTTTATGACCAGGATCGGCAAGAAGCCATGCCTCTGCAACAAGGATGTGCCGGGCTTTATCGCCAACCGCCTGCAGCACGCGCTTTGGAGAGAAGCAATCTCCATCGTAGAACATGGCATCGCGGACGCGGCGACCGTAGATACGGCGATCAAGAATTCCTTCGGACTCAGACTGCCGCAGCTTTCCGCAATGGAAAATGCCGATATGGTAGGTTTGGATCTGACCTATAACATTCACGAATATGTGCTGCCTTATATCGAGGACAGTCACGAGCCGTCACCGCTTCTTGTCAAACTGAAAGAAGAAGGCAAACTGGGCTTCAAGACCGGCGAGGGCTTCCAAAAGTGGAGCAACGAAGAGATGGATCAGGTCAGAGATGATCTGAACACCTATCTGATCCGCATGCTTTACGGAAAATAAGCGCATGGACGAAACGCTGCGTGACAGCGAAAAAAACACGCATATACATCGAAAACATCAACAAAGGAGAAAATAAAATGGCTGACTTAAAGAATAAGAGAATCATCACCGCGGCTGTAACAGGCGCGTGGCCAAAAAAAGAAAACAATCCGAACGTGCCGATGACACCGGAGGAAATCTGTGAGGACGTATACGACTGCTGGCAGGCAGGCGCAGCAATCGCACACCTGCACATGCGAGACGATGCGGGAAACGGCACGATGGATCACAACAAGTTCCGCGAAACCGTCACCCTGCTCAAGGAAAGACATCCGGACTGCGACATCGTGCTGAATCTGACTACCTCCGGCGATATCTATGCGACCGATGAAACCAGAGTCGAGCATGTCAAGGAATTGAAGCCGGAAATGGCGTCCTATGACTGCGGCTCCATGAACTGGCTGAATACCGCGCTTTTCATCAACTCTCCGAAGTTCCTCGAAATGTGTGGACAGCTCTTCCAGGAATGCGGCACCAAGCCGGAGATTGAAGCCTTTGATCCGGGCATGATCGCAAATGCGGCATATTACCTCAAAAAAGGCATCCTCAAAGCGCCGCTGCACTTCCAGTTCTGCATGGGCTGCGCGAACGGAATCCCGGGCAGCGTCAAGAACCTGCTGTTCATGAAAGAAACCGCGGACGAGCTGATCGGAAAAGGACAGTACACATGGTCCTGCTTCGGTGTCGGACACTCCGCGATGGAGGTCATGTACGCGGCAATCGCGCTGGGCGGCAACATTCGTGTCGGCATGGAGGATAACGTCATGTACGCGAAAGGACAGCTCGCAGACAGCAACCGCCAGTTCGTGGAAAGAGCTGCCCGCGTCATCAGAGAATACGGTCTGGAAGTAGCGACACCGGATGAAGCGCGGGAAATTCTGGGGCTGTAAGATGAGCTGGGGCGTAGGCTTGATGTACTACCACTGCCCGCAATGCGGCAAGAAGTTCAAATACGCGCTGGACCTGATGGTCGAGTTCGGTGATGACTTCGGCAAATGTCCCGTATGCGGCTGTATGGGTGCATACGAATATGACGGTCCTCGCAGAAAGGACGACAACGACTACTTTGAGGTAGAATAATTGCTTCGGATGAGTCCAGCGCCATCAACGGGCAGAACATTCTCGCCGACCTTGGCTGGTCCAAGAACGCGCTGCCGG